>CAMWOF010000182.1 GCA_947175805.1 uncultured Clostridiaceae bacterium | reverse complement strand
ATCGGCTATCGGATGGTGACGGGGGAAGAGGCTGTTTCTCCGGCAGTGCGCAGGACAAACCGGCCGCCGGAGCAGGAGACGCAAAAACAGATGCCGCAGAAGCTGTTGCTTACATATCTTGTGAATCAGCCGGAGTTGATTGGCAGGCTTGAGGGCATCATCGGGCGCAGTGATTTTTATGAGCCGGTGTATTCGGAGGTAGCAGAGGCGGTTTACGCCCAGTATGCGGAAAAGAAAACGGTGATGCCAGCTACGATTCTCAATCAGTTTACGGATTTGGAGATACAAAAGCAGGCTGCGGACATTTGCCAGACTACATTGAAAACCGCCGTGGAAAAGGAAAATGAACAACAGATGCTCACGGAGCTGGTGAAAAAGGTGAAGTTAGATTCCATTGAACATGAGTTGGAAGCTTCCACGGATATGGCGCACTGGCAGTCGTTATCAAGGGAAAAAAATGCGGTTATGAGATGGACGATGCCGGAGGCATAAAACGATATTTGAATAAGGTACAAAATATATGGAAACAATAGATTTAATTATGGAAGGATGAAGAGGATGACTGCAAAGAAAACAGAAAAAACAAATGAAGAGGTAAAGACTTTGACGGCAGAAGAGCAGGAGACTTTGATTGAAGAGAAGCTCCAGGAGCTGTTAGAGATTGCCAGAAAGAAAAAAAATGTAATAGAGGACCGGGAATTTGTTGACTATTTCATGAACGTGAAGGGAATTGAGCTGACAAGAGAGCGCATGGAGCATATTTTCCAGTTTTTTGAGGAGAAGGGCGTGGATATCTTGACCATTCCTGAGGATGAGGACGAAGAACCGGATGATTTGCCTTTTGATGCGGATGCGGAGGAGGAAATTGAAATTGACCTTTCGGTTCCTGACGGTGTCAGCATTGAGGATCCTGTGCGGATGTATTTAAAGGAAATCGGCAAGGTGCCGCTTCTTACCGCAGAGGAGGAGATTGAACTGGCAAAGCGCATGGAAGAGGGCGATGAAGAGGCCAAAAAGAAGCTGGCGGAGGCCAATCTCCGTCTGGTGGTCAGCATTGCAAAACGCTATGTGGGGCGCGGTATGCTGTTTCTGGACTTGATTCAGGAGGGAAATCTGGGACTCATCAAGGCAGTGGAGAAGTTCGATTACAGAAAAGGCTATAAGTTTTCTACTTATGCGACCTGGTGGATTCGGCAGGCGATTACCAGAGCGATTGCCGACCAGGCCAGAACCATCCGGATTCCGGTACACATGGTAGAGACCATCAATAAGTTGATTCGGGTGTCCAGACAGCTTTTGCAGGAGCTGGGCAGGGAGCCGCTGCCGGAGGAGATTGCAAAGGAGATGGATATCTCCGTGGACCGGGTGCGGGAGATTTTAAAGATTTCCCAGGAGCCGGTGTCTTTAGAGACGCCTATTGGCGAGGAGGAGGACAGTCATTTAGGCGACTTTATCCAGGATGATAATGTGCCGGTGCCGGCCGATGCGGCAGCCTTTACCATGCTGCATGAGCAGTTGGAGGAGGTTTTGGATACGCTGACGGAGCGGGAGCAGAAGGTGCTTCGGCTGCGGTTCGGGTTGATGGACGGCAGGGCGCGGACTTTGGAGGAGGTCGGCAGGGAGTTTAATGTAACAAGGGAGCGTATTCGGCAAATCGAGGCAAAGGCGCTCAGAAAGCTCCGGCATCCAAGCCGCAGCCGCAAACTAAAAGAATATCTGGAGTGATATATGGGTGAAATAAAAATGACGCCCCGTATGCTTCAGGTTGCTGCCATGGTTCCTGAAGGGGCCAGGGTGGCTGATATTGGCTGCGACCACGCCTATATATCCATATATCTTTGCAGGCATCGGGACTGTAAAAGGATAATCGCCATGGATGTAAGGCAGGGACCACTCAATATTGCCCAGGCAAATGTACATAGAGCAGGACTGTCAGACAAAATAGAACTCAGGCTGTCAGACGGCATGGATGCACTCTCGGACGGAGAGGTGGATACCCTGGTGCTGGCAGGCATGGGCGGACTGCTCATGCAGGAAATTTTAGGACGGAAGCCGGAGTTGCTTGGCGGTATTTCCTGTATGGTGCTCCAGCCCCAGTCAGAGATAGAGGGTGTGCGCAGATTTGTACACCGGTGCGGGTTTCAGATTACGGCGGAAGCTATGCTGTGGGATAAAGAAAAACCTTATTTCATTATGCGCTGCGAGTCTGGGAGCGGTTGCTGCACGGTACAGGAATGGTCGGATATAGAGTACCGCTACGGCGGTTTGCTGCTGGCAGAGCAAAACCAGAGCTTATATGCGTATTTGAAAAGGGAGTCGTCTGTTCTGGAACAGACAAAGGAAAAGCTTATATGCGGGGACAGTGAAAGAGCAAGGGCGCGCCTTCGGGAAATCGAACAGCAGCAGGCATGGAATGAAGCGGCGAGGAGAAGCATGCGAATGTGGGAGGCATGAATGAACCGGGCTTGCCATATCATGGATAAAGGAAATGTCAGGCTCAGAAAGTGAGCCTGACCAGACGGCACCGACATCAGAAATTGCTACGCAATGGTCGGTGCCTATTGGCGGGGTATAGAATACAGAAAATTTGTGGGAGGTTTTGACATGGGCGAGATAACATTGACAATCTATGGGGAAGCAGTAAAGGTGCCTTCCGGCATCAGCCTGTTAGAGCTGGCAGGCAGATATGCGGACAGGGAGCCGGCGGATATTGTGCTGGCATATGTGAATAACAGGCTCTGTGAGCTTAGACGGTGTGTGGAGCAGGATGCAGAGCTTCGATTTGTTACTACGGCGGAGCGGATTGGCAGCCAGACCTATAAGCGGAGCGCCACGCTGATTATGCTTCGGGCATTTGATGAAGTGCTTGGTCGGGGTAATTACGGTACGGTGAGGGTGATGTACTCCGTCAGCAAGGGCTATTACTGCGAGATTACAGATTGTAAGCGGGAATTGGATAGTGTGCTCTTAAACGAGGTTCAGACGAAAATGCGTGAGATGGTGGAAGAGGATACACAGATTTGCAAGCAGACATTAAATACAGACCAGGTAATTGCACATTTTAAGCAGCAGGGCATGGCGGATAAAGAGCGGTTGTTTAAATACCGCCGGGTGTCCCAGGCAAATATTTACAGTATTGGCGATTATGAGGATTATTTTTATGGATACATGGTGCCATCTGCCGGGTACATAAAGCATTTTGAACTGTATTTGTACGGAGAGGGCTTTGTACTGCAGATGCCTACTGTTAATGCTCCGGAGGAGGTGCCGGAATTTCAGCCCCAGCGGAAGCTGTTTCATGTGTTAAAGCAGGCGGATGATTGGAGTAAAAAGCTTGATGTGGATACGGTAGGTGCATTAAATGATGTGATTGCCGAGGGGGGAATCAATGATTTGATGCTGGTGCAGGAGGCATTGCAGGAAAAGAGCATTGCGGATATTGCAGAACGGATTACAAAAGAGGAGAAGCAGATTGTGTTGATTGCGGGGCCAAGCTCCTCGGGGAAAACCAGCTTTTCCCACAGACTGAGTATCCAGCTCCGTGCCCAGGGACTGCACCCTCATCCCATTGCCATGGATAATTATTTTGTAGATAGGGAACACACCCCCCGGGATGCAGAGGGAAAATATGACTTTGAATGTCTGGGAGCCCTGGACGTCAGGCAGTTTAATGAGGATATACTGAAGCTGCTGTCGGGCAGGGAGGTAAAAATGCCCACCTTCAATTTCCAGATTGGACAGCGGGAGTATCGGGGGGAGAGCTTACAGATAGGCGCAGGAGACGTCCTGGTCATTGAGGGAATTCACGGGCTGAATCCGGCGCTGGCGTCGAGTCTGCCCCAGGATAACATTTTCAGAATTTACATAAGTGCACTGACGCAGCTCAATGTTGACGAGCATAACCGGATTGCCACAACTGATGGCAGGTTGATTCGCAGGATGATTCGTGATGCGAGAACCAGAGGAAATTCCGCCCAGATGACGATAGCCATGTGGAAATCCGTCAGAAGGGGAGAGGAAAATAATATCTTTCCCTATCAGGAAAATGCAGATGCAATGTTTAATTCTGCGTTGATTTATGAACTCAGTGTTTTGAAACAGTATGCAGAGCCGCTTTTATTTGCGATTCCAAAGGATGTGCCGGAGTATCAGGAGGCGAAGCGTTTACTCAAATTCCTGGATTATTTCCTGGGAGTCAGCAGTGAGAATATTCCGAACAATTCTATTTTAAGGGAGTTTATTGGCGGGAGCTGTTTCCGTGTGTAGGAGTGTGCTTTGAGAAAAATTATGCAATATTGCTAAGTTTTTTTGTGAAGTATCAATATATTTGTTGTATCTGAATTGATTATATAATTCAAACAATTTACACAAAAACGATTTATTTGATGAAAAATAAATCGTTTTTTGTTATTATTGACTTGCAAAAAGGAAGAATATGGTTTATAATAGATTTATAAATTTGTATTAGAAAGGGACTTTATTATGATGGATAAGGGGGCGGTTTTATGACACATGCAGGACAAAAATTTGATTTACAACAGATGCAGGAATATTTTGAAACAGAAGCGGGAAACAAGCGTTGTATCAGCGATTATCATCTCAGCGAATCTGACTATAAGAGCCTGGGCGTGAAGCTGAAAGGTCTTTTTATGCTTGAGCCGAACCAGGACTGGCTGCATGAGTTTATTCTTCCGATTACGATTTATTCTGTATATTCCCTTATATATGATGTGCCGGAGGAGTTAAAGGGGTTTTCCTTCCATGAGGTGCAGAAACGGCTGTCACAGTATCAGATGCGGCAGCATATTCAGAATATGCTGGAGTGTATCCATGATTTTGGTTTTTTGGATTTTGGCTACGGAAAATATGACGATGCTGTTGCCTGCCGTATGTCTGTTGCCAGGCATGCAGGTATTCCGAATGATGAGAAGTATGAGGTGTTTGAACTGATATCCGGGTATCAAGGGGTTTTTTATGTTGACGATTATGTTGCTGAGGTGACTGCCGCCCTGCCTGCAAAATCAAAAAGGATATTTTCAATTTTGGACGAGGATTCAAGACGGGATATTCTGCTGCAGATTCACTCGCTGCTGCAGTCGTGTAAGGTTACCAGCAGCAGAGAAAGAATTATGGAGGATCACCCAGGCTTGTCTATTACATTGGTGGATTATTGTATATTTTGGAGTGAGAGCCAAAGGCTGGTAACCCGTGTAGGGCGGTTGATGGCGTGATGGCGCATGAAGCGGATGTCCTATGGACATCTGCTTCCATCTTGTGTCCTCACTTTGTCTTCACGCAGATTAATAGCAAATAACAGGGGCGGACCGGTATCTTCCGATCTGCCCCTGCTGTTATTTGGAAGTCAGACGATAAGCCGGGTTATGTCGAGAATAATCATCTATCTAGGCTGCCTGTTACCAGACAGCTCAAGCGACCTACCTAAGAACCAGACGGGCAGCCTGATTGTTCTTTATTTGGTCTTGCTTCGGATGGGGTTTACAG
>CAMWOF010000181.1 GCA_947175805.1 uncultured Clostridiaceae bacterium | reverse complement strand
GCTTCGCACTACGTGTGTCATCATGTTTTTTTGCAAAAGAGATTTTATCATAAAAAATCGTAAAAAATCAAACAAATTTTTACACAGTGAATCAGAATATTTTTATTTTCACCCCAATGGTCAAGGAAATCCGAAAAATATTACCTGCAGACTCTCCTTCCGGGTCTGGCGATTCCACAAAAGCCGATACTTGATAGCCCAACCGCTCCGACAAAATTTTCACCACATAAAGCCCCATGCCACTGCCCCGCTTACTTCCCGAGTCCCCCCGGTAAAAGGCATCAAATACCTGATCGATATCTAGGGATGCCCCCTGCTCCATATCATTTTCCATGGTTATCACAATATCGTCCTTGGTCATGGTGACAGACATATTTAGAAAGCTTTTTGCATATTTCCTCGCATTGGAAAACATATTGTTCACCATACGCTTTAAGTAATGCGCATTGGAACAAAGGAGCACATCCTGCTCCGGAAGCAAAAAACTTACCGCAAGTCCGGAGGCCTCTATCCATGCATGCTGTTCTAAAATACACTCCGATAACAGGTTATTCAAATTCACCTGTTCAAACACGGCCTCACTAAGCTTTGCATCCAAAGTGGATACCTCAAAAAAATCATCTGACAAATGCTTTAGATAGCGCAATTTTTCCATAGCAATCTGTAGGTATTCCACATTTTCCCCATCGAGCCCGCCGCTCTTTTCCAACATTTGCAGATATCCGAGACCGGCGGTCAGCGGTGTCCGAAAATCATGAGAAATGCCGGCAATCAGATTTTTCAAATATCTGCGGTCACGCTCATACTGCAGAAGCTGCTCCTTCTGCAAATCCGTATACCCATTCAGCGCCTCCGCCAGAGCCACCACATCCCTCCCAAAATAATCCACCGAAACTGGCTGGTTGTGATCCTTCTCCATACGCTTTCTAATATCTGAAGCAAAGGCGCTCATCTGCCGTTTGTACTGAAACAGGCGAAACGCCATTACCAGCAGACACAAAGCCAAAACACCGATAACAAAATACATGCCTCTGTCCTTTTCCCTATAATTATATTTTAGGCAATTGCGCCTGCTTTAGCGGTACAGCCGCTTTTTCATGCCGATATAAGAGACCGCATACCAAAATCCCATATCCAATATCATACTCGCTATCATCGCAAAAAGCAAATAAGTATCCACATATGCGCTGTGCTGGGCCTCTCCAATCAGTTGAAGCTGTGCTATCGGTATCCAGGAGCACAGCCGGTAATAAAATGCACTCGACGTGTCGCATAAAAGATTAATTACAATCATAATTGCACCCTGTATCACGTTAAAATATAGTATTAGCATTACCACGGCAACCATATGCCTGACCGCCGTTGTCATCAACACAGCGACTGCACAAATATGCAGAACAAGCACAAGAAACAAAACCAGACGAAGGGGAATCCGGCTTAAGTCCCCAGTTCCGTTTTTTACTCCCCAAAAGGCAAATATACCTGAATATACCAGGGTAATCAGTACCGTCATGGACCCGGCATACACCATGATTTTGGAACCGACAATATGAGAAATCCGGCTGCCCGCCATCACCTCATAATATGCAGTTTTGTACTGATAGGACATGCCGATGGCAACACTGATATAAGCCGGAAAAAACATAAAAAAGGGCATTATATATGTATCTATCGTACAGGTCAGAAAATCAGACAAAGGCATGGCATATATATTTTCCTCGCCATAAAGAAAAATCACCATGCTGATAGATACTACAAAAACAATCACCATCCATCTTACAAGCACCTTCCAATGGGTCAAACGATACCATTCTGCTCTCACCAATCGATTCATATTAATGCACCCCCTCCGCTACTAAAGAGAGATAAAAAGCCTCTAAGCTCTCCTCTTCCAACACCAGCCGTGTAATAATATAGCCGCTATCGCTTATGGCTTTAGAAACCGACTCCACATCATCGAGACATTCGTAGAGCCGAAGCTCCTCCTGCTCCATCACCTTATAGCCGGAAATATGCAGCCGTTCAGAAAGCGCCGCCACCGTTCCGTTCATATCATTCGTACATATAGACAGATAACTTCTGCATTTTTCCGACAGTGCCTCCGCCGATAAGCTCTCCACTATGCTTCCCTGATTAATAATCACATAATCCGTGCAAAGCTCTGAAAGCTCTGATAAAAGGTGGCTGGAAATCAATATGCTGATGCCGTTCTCACTGCACAGCTTTTTTAGCATATTGCGAATCTCTACAATTCCCTCCGGGTCAAGCCCATTAACAGGCTCGTCAAGCACCATAAACTCCGGTCTTGATAAAAGCGCCATGCCAATGCCCAGACGCTGCCGCATACCTAAGGAAAAATCCTTCACCTGTTTTTTGCCCGTATCCGAAAGCCCTACAAATTCTAAAAGCTCTCCGATACGCTCCTTTTTCGCCACTCCCCGCACATAGCGCATATACATCATATTCTGATACGCCGTGGCGTTGTTATCCAAAAAGGGGGCCTCAATCATAAAGCTCATACGGCTTCTCATCTCATCTAACCGTTTCTTCTCCCCGAACAGCTCCATGCTGCCGCTGTCAGGACTTGTAAGGCCCGCAATCATTTTCATAATCGTAGTTTTCCCTGCTCCGTTCGGACCAATCAGCCCGTAAATATGCCCCGGCTCCATGGTTAAGGATACATCCTTTACCACCGTCTGCTTTCCATATTTTTTTGTTAAATGTGAAAGCTTTAAAACATGTTCCATATCACTTCAGTCCTCCTTATGAAGCGGCAATAAATTTTAATGACGCTAACCTTTGGTATCTGGAATATGTTAATTGTAACGCCGGTTTGTAAAGAACCGGTTAAGAGAAATGTTAATAAAAAGTAAAGAATGGAATAAAGATAAAAATCACATAATACAGCCTGCCCTATTTTTTCAACCGATACCCCATACCGTAGACTGTCTCAATATACTCTTCCTCGGCAAACTGCTTTAATTTACTCCTCAAATTGCTCATGTGAACCTTGAGCGAGGTATCCGTATTAAAATACGGCTCATTCCACACGCTTTCAAACAGATTCGCCTTGGAAAACAGCTTGTCTGGATTCCTTAACAGCAGCTCTAAAATGCGATATTCCTTGCCTGTAAGCGTAATCTCATGCCCGTTTAAGGTCACCTCGCCGGAAACGGTATTTAACACCAAGTCTTTGAATACAAGCGTTTCCTTCAAGGCCGGCGGTTGCTGCACACCACTCCTGCGCAGTACCGCCTCAATCCGAACCAACACCTCGTCCAAATCAAAGGGCTTCGTAATATAATCATCCGCACCCATTCTCATAACATCAATTTTAGTCTGCACCATACCCTTCGCCGAAATAATAATGACAGGCACATTCGATTGCTCCCGGAGCTTTTGAAGCACGGAGTCCCCGCTCTTTAGAGGAAGCATGATATCAAGCAGTACTAGAGAAATATCCGGTGAGCAGTGGAATAGATTTAGCGCCTCCAGTCCATTTTGTGCACTGACAGTTTCATAAGACCTGGATTTTAAATAAGTGCAGAGCAACTGGTTAATTTCCCTATCATCTTCAACAACTAAAATCTTAGCCATGGTATATCTCTCCTAATTCACTTTAACCTTCACTGTCTTGCTGTACGCACCGTAAAGCTTTTTTCCCTTTACCTTCTTATATGCACGAATCTTTATATAATATGTCCTTCCACTTTTTAAGCCGGTAAGCGTATAGCTGTCCGTATTTTTCTTTTTAACAGAAAGCTTCTCTGCATCCTTCTTAAATTTTTTGTCAGCGGCATATACCAGCTCATAGCCGCTCACCTTTTTATCCCTTTTCCATGTAATTTGGAGCTTTCCTTTCGTTTTGTTCGATACATTCACCCTTTGCTTTCTGGGCCGCACCGTAATCTTAATTTTCTTTGTCTCCGCCATTTTTGTGTCCGTGGCGGCTGCATAAGCTGTAATGACAGCCTCGCCAACCCCCTTTATAGTAACCAAGCCCTGCTCATCTACCTTCACCACCCCGGTGTCCGAGGAAGCATACGAAAGCATCCCCTCCGCCTTCGCCTGAAGCAAGAATGGCTTATCGCCATATGTCCTGGAAAAATGGTCCCTGCCCTTAATTACCTGCCTTGTCCCATCCTTAATAATCGTATAGGTAGAAGAACCCTTTAGCTGTTTTCCCGTCATGGCATCATAGGTGGTGACAGAAAGGGAATCTTCGGTTACAGAAATTACCGCATAACTTGGGTGATAGTTCTGGCTTCTCTCCGAAATATAATCCTGCCTGTCAGAAATGAGCTTGTAATAATAGGAGCCGGTGGAGGAATTTGCATCTATATACACCGTTCCCTTGGGATTGATGACAGTTTCGCTTCCCGTTTCATCTACAATCTCATAGCAGTTATTCTGCTTCTTGAAGCCCTTCCTATCCTTGTCCTCCTTCTTTGTATAAGCTTTGTGCTCCTCACCGTCTCCTGTCAACTGATAAGTTCTTGAATAGCTGTGGTCATGCCCCTGCAATACCACATCAATATCATAGTCATCCATCATCGGCGTAAGCTGTGTCCTTAGCACTATACCATCAGCAGCTGAGTGTTTTTTCCCTGAACCGTAAATATCATGATGACACACTACGATGCGCCATTTGGCATCGCCATTTTCTGCAACGGCTTTTTTAAGCACATTTTCATGGGTTTCACAGTTATAATTATTGGTATCAAGCACAATAAAAAGCGCACTGCCGTATGTGAAATAATAATCCGTTCCGGCCGCTGACTTCCCCTTTGTATAAGCCTTATCCTCTGCAGAAAATGCATTGGGATTATGAAAATGAAGGCTATACTGGTCGGAGTTGCGTTCATGATTGCCAATAGCCGTGGCCACCGGCAGCGAGCGCAGTGCCTCTGCGCCAAGATATCCGGCGTACTCACGCTCATTCTTTGAATAATTGACCTGATCACCGGCGGAAACCATAAAGCTCACATCCCCATGCTCCTTTAATGCATTTTTCAATACCTGATTCCAATTATAGCTGTCATTTCTGGCCGCTAAATTCTCGTCCGCATCAGAGGTAACACGCTTTTTTGCTGTCGTCATGGTCTCCCCCTCCGAGTTTACTGTTCCCTTACATGCGCCAATCTGCGGATCGCCCACGAACAAAAAAGAAAAATCCTGAAACGACCTTGTCCTGAATTTTTGTGCCTTCTTCCAAGCTCCATTTTTCCAAACCTGGTAATAATAGTCTGTATTTTCTTTGAGTCCGGATACCGTTACCTTATTGGAATAATACTGTATACCGGCAATGATAACCGCCTTTTGCTGTTTCCCTTTATACTCTGCAGCATTTTCCATATCTTTTCGGGCAGCAATTCTCACCCGCGGCGTTTCCTTTTTATGGCTGTACCACGCATAATTCAATTGGCTTTCATCCGCCCCCGGAGTCAGGGATACATTTTCATAATTCCCGCTGTAGGACTCCCAGTTCTCCTTCCATTCCTCCCAGGC
>CAMWOF010000180.1 GCA_947175805.1 uncultured Clostridiaceae bacterium | reverse complement strand
GAATATATATACTGCAAGTTATAAATGGCATTCCGTATATTTGCATCAGACATGCGTAGCTTATTTATATAATTTTGCTGTGCGTGCCAGATACTGTCCTCTCTCAGCTTAGCCAAAAAGGTAATGATATCAGGATATAGCTGCTGATATTTCGGCATAGACTCTAAATAAACACTATGCCAATTCCACTGCGTTATATACACATACATTTCCAAAAGCATACTGCTATCATTTAACCCTTTTACAAAAATGCGCACATTTTTTGCCTGAAAAATATCGGAGATATCATAGTTTTCTAAAACATACATAAAATAGGAAACAGATGGCTCATAAAAAATAAAGGTAATATTCTCCCTTTGCATCAATTCCCGAATAATGTAACCATTTCCCATACCCAGAAACAAAAAGCACGAAGAATCCTTTGCATTCTCATATTGTTTTGCAAATCGGAACGCCTCATCCAGAGGTCTATATTGACTTTGCAAATATATTGTTTTATCACCATCTGACAACATATCAATCAAATATCCGTCTTTTGCACGGCAAGCGGAATACAACATATCCTCTTGCGATTCTCTCTCATCTGCACCTTCAAGCTGTGCTAATAAATCAGGCGCATATGTTTCTAATGCCTGTCGGTTTGACGGCTGCATCTGTATCATAGATATTCCTCCAGCTTCGGCACTAGCTCATACTGTAGAACATCCGCCAGCAAAGTCATATCCTGTGCCTCCATTGCCTCTAACGCCGGTTTCAAAATCTCTACGAATCGCTCCTGCTCCTCTGTATCTGTAATGTCTACGGTCAAGTCGTTAATATGGTGCAGAACAGCGGACAGCTTCCCATAGCCCTCCTGCATATTCTCCTGATACAACAAATCCGTCGTCGCCTTAATCTCATCAATTACTTCCTGCACATTTTGGGCATCCATAATATTCCTCCTTCTATGTATTTCATAAAACAATTGCAAATCATATCTATAATATCATATTGTACAATATTAGGAAAACATTCTCAAACCAAATCTAAAAACAAATAAAGCTGACTCCGAGGAGTCAGCTCTATCTGCAATAACCCGAAGATTACTGAAGTAATGATAATACACCCTGGGTAGACTGGTTAGCCTGTGCAAGTATAGACTGTGCAGCCTGCTGGATAATGTTGTTGTTAGCATACTGTGTCATCTCAGCAGCCATGTTCGTATCACGGATACGTGACTCTGCGGACTGCAGGTTCTCAGAGTAGTTAGAAATACTGTTAACAGTATAACCTAAACGATTCTGAACTGCACCCAAAGCAGATCTACGCTTAGACACTTCCTTGATAGCCTTCTGAATCGCACTCAGAGACTTAGATGCATTTGCATGATTGTCAACTGTGGTATTGCTGATAGAAACAGATACCTCACAAGTAATTGTCATGTTGTCACCAGCATTTGCACCAATCTGCAGATAACCAGTGAAGCTAGACAGCTGCTTGCCATTGTACTTTGCACGAGTCTTAATGGAATCAAGCTCATTCTTTAATGCATTCATCTCATCTGCGATTGTAGCACGATCCTCAGTACCATTGATGTCGTTTGCAGCCTTATCAGCCAATGTCTCCATACGCTGTAAGATAGAGTGCATCTCGTTCATGTTACCCTCAGCTGTCTGAATCAAAGAAATACCATCCTCTGCATTCTCTACTGCCTGGTTCAAACCACGAATCTGTGCTCTCATCTTCTCAGAGATAGAAAGCCCTGCTGCATCATCTGCTGCACGGTTAACCTTGTAACCTGATGCTAACTTCTCTGCGCTGCTGGATACGTTCTTCACTGCCTTACCCAACATTCTGTTTGAGTTTGCTGCTTGCATGTTGTGTTGTACTACCATAATAATTCCTCCTTGAATATAATCTGGCTTCCCTGCCAGATGTACTAGTAGCTTTTGCTACCGTGAATAAAGTTTTTATAATAATGTCCCGCGGGACCTTATTATCTTTGTTTATGTAGGATTCTCTAACCCTTACATTTTATATATCGGTGGTCTTCCAAAATACTTTAGCTTTTTTTTTAAAAAATTTATTTTTTTTGATCCATGAAAAAGGGATCACTGAAATTCACACCGGACATAGACTGATGATAGCTCTTGGCAACAGAATTCATATTGGCCCTGGCCTTATATTCCTCCTGCTTTGCAGAAAAATGCAATGCCATTTTGGTCTGGTTGCGCTCCTCTAAAACCTGAATCTCATTCCCAATATCCACACAGACCTTAATCTGCTCCTGCATCCTGCGAATCTCCGGATCATATAAACCACCCTGGTCTATCACATCCTGCCTGATACGATTATACACTGACAAAAAGCCGTCGTCAAGCTGATTCAGCCTAGCAATCAAAACTTCTTTTTCATTTACGGTATTAGAAAATTCAATCTCTGAAAACTCCTCCGCCTGTGCCATTGCTATCCGTTCCTGGCGCCTTGTAACCTCTAAAATCTGCGTAAGTACCGTTTTCTTCTGCTCTAAAGAGTCTGATAGCACCTTGAGGTAATTCTGAATATCCTCCATACGCCGCCTCCTATAGCCGCGGATCCTTTGCCACCCGCATAACTTCCTTCCATGAATCCCGAATCTGATGCAGCTCCACTGAAACTGCATTCATATCCTCATCAGCCTTACTGACGCTGGCAGCAACCATAAGGTCAAAGATATAATCATAAACCGTCTCAAAATCCTTTGCCACCGCATGCTTATGGTTCAGCGTAGTCTTCAGCTCTACGATAATCCTTCTCGCTTTTTGAATATTGTTATTCGCCTTTTCATAATCCTTACTCTCTGCAGCAGCCATTGCAATATTCCAAAATTTGATTGCACCATCATATAACATTAATGTCAACTCCGCCGGAGTTGCTGTATTTATTTTATTTGCGCCGTATGTGGCAGCCGGATTCATCGCCATATTCTTCCTCACTTTTATCAATCATATTAAACACACAGAGTCAATATGAAATTCATTCATAAAGGCTCTGTGTGTTAAAAACATCTGGTTGCTAAAACAGAAAACTATTAACCCAGCATAGAGGACATGTAGCTCATCTGGGCATTCATTTCTGCCATCTTTGTCTCCATCATGGTAAACTGACTGTAAAATTTATCCTGGGCAGTATTCATCTTCTCCTGCAGCTTGGCAATTTTACTGTCATAATCCTTAATATTGGTATCATATTCCTTGTCATTGTAGAAGGTTAATGCACTGCTCAACGAAGAGGACTTCATCGCTGTCTGGAACTTCTTATACATTTCTGTACCTACACCTGTCAAGGTCTTTAACACCTGCTCTGGGTCAGACTGCAAAAGCTCCATCAGCTTATTATTCTTATCAGAGAAATCCGCATCCTCAAGATCACCGTAAATATGCAGCTTGCCATTCTCCCCATACTGACCCGTATTAATACCTAGCGTGGATAAACCAAACTTCATAATGGTGCCGTCAGACATGGTAATCTCTGTCCTGGTGCTTGAAATCTTGCGCATCATTGACATCACAGAACTCAAGGTGCTATCCCGACGGAGCAGGGAATCCTTAATCTTATTCTCCCAACTCTCGATATCCTTGTCAGACATCTGCTTCTTCTCATCATCCGTCAGCATATCATAGTCCTTGGCACTCTCTGCATCATAAAGCTTATTCATCTCCTCCATCAAGGAGTTATATTCCTTGACAAAATTCTTAATCTTTTCATAAATCGCATCTACGTCTGTCTCTACAGACAAGGTCATCGGCTCATCCTTCACTACATTTCCGGCATCATCCGTTATAGTAGTGACATCCTTTACCGTAAAATTCAAGCCATTGATACTGAAGGTATTAGAACCCTGCTCGTAATCCACGCCATTATAATTCACAAGCGCATCCGTAGCATCTACCTTTGTAGCACCTGTGCCAAGCCCAATCATCTCCAGTGCACTCGGGTCACTGCTGGTAATCGTAAAATCTTTATCTGTACCGGAACTGGTCGCATTGATATAAAAACGTCCCTGCCCCTCATCATAGTTCGCATTGACACCCAGCTTGCTGAGCTCGGAAGCCAGACCTGATAACGTAGTATTCTGGTCAATCGTAAAGGTCTTGGTCTCGCCGCCCACAGTCACGCTGAAAGCTGCATTGGAAGCAATCCCCATATCAGACAGCTTCGTGTTGGCAGAGAAAGCCTCGCCTGCACCGACATGCTTCTCGTAAGCAAAGGTACTTACCTTTGTCACTGCAGCAGCCGTATCACTGGCCTTGGAAACCACTGCCACACCGGACTCCGAAACGCCCAATGCCTTTGCGCTGTTCTCATCAGCTGCAGCAACCGTATAAATATTACCACCGCTATATTTTGTTTTCCCGTCCTCAATCGTCTCCGTGGCAGAATTATTTGTAAATACAAAACCACCGTCTGCAAAGGTTACCTCTAAATCATTAATTCCCTGATCCTTTAACTGCTGGGTCAGATTCGCTGCCACATCATCCATGGTGTTATCCGCAGTCAGCGTACCTATGGAAAGATTTGCTGTTGTCCCGTCAGCCCCTTTTACAGTGAGATGGGTGCCGGAAATATCCTTTGCATTACCCTTGTCATCCAAAAGTGCTGTAGCGCTGGTGCTGCCGCTGGTTGCCTTATAAGAGGTGGTCTGGCTGGTACTCTTCACACTAATCTTTGCACCGGTCAAATATGCCGCACTGGCAAGGCTCTTAACTGACAGCTTATGGGTACCGTTTACTGCATTTGGGCTGGAAGAAAACGAAACCTTAGAGTCTGCTGAACTGGTCACCTTCTTCGTCTTATATGTTCCGGTAGAACGAAAGTCTGACAGCGCACCTGTATAAAAATTATATAGCTTTGTGTTCAAAGCAGACCAAGCTTCCTTTTTCCACTTCAGCTTCTCTTTCTCGCCCTTTGCCTTATCTACATTAGTCTGGTATGCCTTGGTCAGCTCCTGTACCATGGCATCCGTATCCATACCAGATGAAATTCCCGTTAATCTGATTGCCATAAAATATTCCTCCTTAACTATACCATCTCGACTCTCGTCTCGATGCAGACACTCGCAAAATGCCGAATCATGCAAGCATGACCGCCGATTTGCCCGTTATACCACATTATCCTGTTACCGCTTCTCGTCTACCATAAGACCTGCCAGCTCCCATGCCTTGGCAATCATATCCAAGGTCTTCTCTGGCGGAATCTCACGGATAACATCACCGGTATCCGCATCCTTCACCGTAATCGTAATACGGTTCGTGTCGTCATGGTATGCAAACTGACAGTAGGTATGGGTCTGTTTAATCTGCTTATTAATGTCCTCTACCGCCGAACGCACCTTCTCTGGTGACACATCCTGAATCTGGTAGAGATCCTCCTGCTCGGCAAAGGGATTCTGCTTTTGTTCCTCTACCGGCACCTTCTTCAGCTCCTTGGTCACAGTTGTCACCGTTCCTTGGCTAGATTCTGCAACCCTACCGGTGCCTGCCGTCTGCGCTACCC
>CAMWOF010000179.1 GCA_947175805.1 uncultured Clostridiaceae bacterium | reverse complement strand
TGATATAATTGTGTCTGGAAATTTAAGGGAAATGATACATTTTATTCATGAAGTAAACACAAATAGAACAAGATAATCTGTTAAGCTATTGGATATACAGATGTACAGAAATTATTTTGGAGGTGGAGAAGAACAATGGATACAAATAAAGTTTTAGAGGATTTAGACAGGCTCTTTGGACAAGGCAGGATAGACGAGGTGGAGGGTTTCTTAGAGCAGAGCTTACAAACTGCAAAAACAGAGGGAGATGACCAGGCGGAGGTTATGATTCTGAATGAGCTGGTCGGGTTTCTCAGGGATAGGAGTAAATATGAAAAATCATTGGCGTATGGAGCAGACGCCGTAGCGAAGCTCCAGCAGATGGGAATGGCAGACTCTATCGGTTATGCAACAACGCTGTTAAATGTGGCGACTGCCTGCCGTGCAGCAGGGCATTTAGAGGCGTCCAAAAAGTATTTTGAGGCGATTCTTCCGATATATGAGCGGCATCTGCCGCCGGAGGATTATTTAATTGCCGGTTATTACAATAATCTGAGCCTGCTCTACCAGGAGATGGATGCGCACGGGCAGGCCTGTGAATGTTTAGAGAAGGCGCTTGCTATCATTGAAAAGAAGGAAAATGCGGAAAATGAGATTGCCACCACGCATGCGAACCTGGGCATTTCTAAGGTGCGGGTACGGGAGGCGGATGAGGGCATCCGGCATCTGCAAAAGGCAATTGCAATGTTTGAGGCAATGGACGATAAAGGCTACCATTACAGCGCAGCGCTTTCAGGCATGGGTGAGGCAATGTACTGTAAGGGGGATTATAAGGCTGCAATTGCTTATTACGAGCAGGCAGCCCAGACGATTAAGAACAGCTATGGGGAGAATCAGGCATACCAGATTATGCTGGAAAATATAGCAGAGGTGGAGGCTGAGATGCCAGAAAATGCAGATAAGCAGGAAGCCCTTGAAGCAGAGAATAAAGGTGATACTGACTGCATTGAAAAAATTGTTGCCGAGGAGTGGGCATTTTTTGATAAGGTGGAAAATGAAGGGGGAAGGGCAAGCTGCCAGAATAACTACGGCGAATTTGAGATTATGAGAAAGAGCCAGTACATGACATGGCCTAAGCCGCTTTTGAAAAGCTATTTAGATGATGTGGAGATGGCGAAGTCTGTAGGGGAGAATCTGATTACCTATAAGTACGGCTATATGATGGAGAGTACTGCGCCGGAGAAGTTTGCTGAATTGAAGGATAAGCTGCCGCTGGTGGAGCCGGAGAGAAGGGCGTTGATTGACCAGATTGTAGAAATCCAGGTGGGCTGGATGGAGGAATTTGCAAAAGCCTATCCGAAGCTGTCGGGACTTGCCAGAAATATTCACACTGCCCAGGACACCGAATGGGATACCTCGGCGGAGACCTATCTCAGAGGCGAGCTGCTGACCTATTCGGACAGGACGCTAAAGCTGTATGGACAATTTGTGGCGGAGCTGGCAAGGGAAGGCAGAAATCTGACTGCTATGACGATGGAAAATACGGCGCATTTATACGGTTATGCTTCCTTGGAGGATGCAGAGTCAAAAATATAAAATATGAAACGCAGCAGGTGATTGGCATTGAATTTAGAAACCGAAAAGAATGGATTTGAGAAGTGCACTCTTTGCCCAAGGGCATGCGGCGTCAACCGTTTGGCAGGACAGCTTGGCTATTGTAAAACCGGTGCCGGTATCAGGGTTGCCAGGGCTGCACTTCATATGTGGGAGGAGCCATGTATTTCCGGACGGCAGGGGTCCGGTGCGGTGTTCTTTTCCGGCTGCAATATGGGCTGCGTGTTCTGTCAGAATCATGAGATTTCCGGAGGGCAGGCGGGCAGGGAAATTACGGCGGAGCGTTTAGGAGAGATTTTTTGGGAATTAAGAGAGCAGGGAGCTGCCAATATCAACCTGGTTACTCCGGATCACTATATTCCGGCGCTGGCGCCGGTTTTGCGGGAGGCGAAGGCAAAGGGCTTTGATTTGCCTTTTGTGTACAACAGCAGCGCCTATGTCTCAGTAGATGCATTGAAGAAGTTGGAGGGTCTGATAGATATCTATCTGCCGGATTATAAATATGATGACAGCGGTATTGCCGCCGCCTACAGCAATGCACCGGACTATCCGCAGACGGCGCGGCTTGCAATCATAGAGATGGTAAGGCAGATAAAGCGCGGTACTTCCGTGTGCAGCTTTAATCAGGAGGGCATGATGCGGCGGGGTGTGATTGTACGGCATTTGCTTTTGCCGGGACAGCTTATGGCGGCAAAGCGGATTGTAAAGTATCTCCATGACACCTATGAAAATGATATCTATATCAGCCTCTTGAATCAATATACGCCGGTTTTGCAGCATCAGTCATACCCGGAGCTTTCAGAACCCGTTTCCGCCAAGAGCTATCGCAAGCTGGTGGACTATGCCCTGGATATCGGTGTGGAACAGGGTTTTATTCAAGAGGGCAGGACGGCACAGGAGAGTTTTATTCCTTCATTTGATTTGCAGGGCGTATGACAATCAGAAATAAAAAGGAGAAAAATATGGATGAGAACAGGATTCCCATGCATATGGGAAGTGAAAATGAAGACACGGATGTGAGCTTTGAGAATATTTTAGATTTGCCCATGGAGCTAATGGCGCAAAATGAGGACTTTGCGAGGGCGGCAATCAGCCAGACGAGAAAGCTGATGAACAGCGTGGTGGATTACAAGGAGCTGATGATGATGTATAGCTGCGCCATGAAGGAAATCCGCACAAAGTTTGATGTGCTGAATACAGAGTTTAATGTGAGATATCAGAGAAATCCCATTAAGTTCATCAATACCCGCCTGAAGCGGACTTCCAGTATCATTGATAAGCTGGAGGCAAAGGAGCTCCCCTTTACGCTGAAAAACATAGAGCAAAATATCAAGGATGTAGCCGGTGTGCGGGTGATATGCTCTTATGCAGATGATATATATGAGATTGCCAAAACCTTTGTGGAGCAGGATGATATCTTTCTGTTGGAGGAGAAGGATTACATTGCCAAGCCTAAGGGCAATGGCTATCGCAGCCTGCACTTAATCGTGCAGGTGCCTGTATTTTTTGCCAATCAGACAAAAAATATGACGGTGGAGGTACAAATCCGTACGATTGCCATGGATTTTTGGGCCAGCCTGGAGCATCAGTTAAAATATAAGCAGGAGGTAGCAAATGAGCAGGACATTATTGAGCGGCTCAGGGAATGTGCAGAGATTATCGCCGATACGGATGAGAAAATGCTTCAGATTCGGCGGGAGATAGATGTCAACAAGAGTATCCCTTCCGAGGATGAGATTCTCTTGGAAAAGATACGGAAGCTGGATGTGGCGATAGAGTAAATGAATCAAGCTGGAAACAGGAGGCAGATATGAGGTACGCACCATTTTTAAATGAACAGGGCAGGATTGGATTTGTTGCGCCATCCTTTGGCTGCAATATAGAGCCTTATCACACGGCGTTTCAAAATGCGCTGAAGCAATTTGAGAGAAAAGGATATCAGGCAGTTCTCGGGCCGAACTGCTATGCGGGTGAGGGCATCGGCATCAGTAACACGCCCGAAAAATGTGCGCAGGAGCTGATGGAATATTACTGTACCGATGACAATGAAGTGCTTATTTCCTGCGGAGGCGGGGAGCTGATGTGCGAGGTTCTGGCTTTTTTGGATTTTGACAGGCTTTCACAGGCGTCGCCAAAATGGTACATGGGCTATTCGGACAATACAAACATGACCTTTTTACAGGCAACCCTGTGCGATACGGCAGCGATTTACGGTCCTTGTGCGGCGGCCTTTGGCATGGAGCCGTGGCATCCGGCAATCCATGACGCACTGGCGGTGTTAAAAGGGGAAAAGTTAACGGTGTCCGACTATGGCAAATGGGAAAAGGAAGGCTTGAAAGATGAGTTGAATCCGCTGGCGCCGTATCATGTGACAGAACCATCTGTGCTTCGGCTGTATAAGCCGGGCGTGACAGAGCCGGAGATGATTCCCTGCAGTGGAAAGGCAGCACGTAATTGTATTTCCGGCGAAGAAGAGGCTGCACATGAGGACAAAAGCGTTCCGTCTGTCCGCACCACATTTTCGGGCAGGCTGATTGGTGGCTGCATGGACTGCCTGGTGACTCTTTTGGGGACTGAATTTGACAAAGTGGCGGCGTTTCAGGAAAGATATAGGGAGGATGGCTTTATCTGGTTTTTGGAGGCCTGCGATTTAAATGTAATGGCAATCCGCCGGGCTGTCTGGCAGATGGAGCATGCAGGTTGGTTTCGGTATGTGAAGGGCTTTTTAATCGGCAGGCCTTTGTGCCACGGAGAGGAGCTTATGGGACTGGATCAGTACCACGCAGTGGTGGATTTACTGGCTGGACACAAGGTTCCGATTGTTATGGATGCGGATATCGGGCATATTCCGCCGATGATGCCGATTATTTGCGGAAGTATGGGAGATGTGACCGTGTACGAGGATGGAATGACGCTTGCGATGCGCTGTGAATAAGCAGCCAGGGAAGGCTTTTGATAATATGGAGAAGATGAGATGAAGGAGACAACAAAGACAAAAAATAGCAGGAAGGCTTTGTTTTACCGCTGGTTTTTCTATCTGGCGGGTATGGTAATCCTGGCATTTGGCATCACGCTAAACACGAAGACCGGTCTGGGGGTATCGCCGATTATCTCGGTGTCCTACAGCATATCCGAGATTTTTAACCTGAATTTTGGAAATGTAACGCTGGTACAGTATTCCTTTTTTGTTTTCATGGAATTTGTTTTAAAGGGGAAAAAGGCAAAGGCATATGATGTGCTGCAGCTTCCTCTGAGCATCGGCTTTACCAGATTGATGAATGTGTTTAACGACTGTGTAAATATTTCCTTTCCGCATTTATGGCAGAATCTGCTGCTTTTGATTTTGGCGGTATTTTTAACCGGCGTGGGGATTGTGATGACTGTCAGCATGCGTCTGATTCCCAATCCCGGCGATGGTATTGTGCAGGCAATTTCTGACAGGATACATAAGAATATCGGCTTTACAAAAAATATTTTTGATTTCCTGAATATCAGCATTACGCTTATGATTGGATTTGCCTATGCAAGACCATTTCTGGGAATTGGGCTGGGAACTGTGATAGCGGTGCTGGGAACCGGAAGGGCGGTGGCTTTGTTCGCCCATTTCTGTAAGGACAAGATGCTTCGTTTGGCTGAGATGGATGAGGAAAAACAGGAAAAAAGAGCAAAAAAATAAAGCAGGTAAGGGGAATCGAACCCCCCTCCCAAGCTTGGGAAGCTTGTATTCTACCGATGAACTATACCTGCATTACTGTTTCATTATAAAAAATTTGTGGTGGGAAGTCAACCCAAAAATCCAATCGAAAAGTAAAAATATAATCTTTACTGTGGGGAATTTGATTTTATGGAATGTTGAATAAATGCCACAAATTCATTTTTGGGAATCGGCTTGGAGTAGTAATAGCCCCTGTATATTATAAAAA
>CAMWOF010000178.1 GCA_947175805.1 uncultured Clostridiaceae bacterium | reverse complement strand
CACGCTTCGCGAGACTGCTCGGGTTCGCGGGCGCGCTCGGATAGTCTTGTGCAAACACAGACATATCCTCACTTTGCCTTCGCGCAAAAAAAGAAGGACTGCTTTCACAGTCCTTCCTATAAATACCATATATAAGGAGATTACTCCTTTACACCACCAAGCGCAACGCCTGCAATGATATACTTTGACAATGCAAAATATACAACAAAGATAGGCAGCACGCTGACTGTTAAGCCCAGATAAATCATACCGTAATCATTACGGAACTGCTCAGAACGCATTGACTGTACGAACATCGGCAACGTGGTTTTTTTCTGGTTTACAAGAATCATACTCGGTGTATACAGGTTATTCCATGATGCAACAAATGCGAAAATAGCCTGTGTCGCCATAGCCGGTTTCATCAACGGCAACGCAATCTTGTTAAAGGTAGAAAACTCACCGGAACCGTCAATACGCGCCGCTTCAATAATCTCTACAGATAAACCACCCTCCATATACTGTTTCATAAAGTAATATGTGCTCGGTGCGGCAATCGCCGGTATAATTAACGGCCAATAAGTATCATACAAATGCATAGCAATCATTGCACGAACAAAGCCGATAATGGTAACCTGCTGTGGAATCATCAAAATTGCCATGATGAAAGTATTTGCAGGCAGCTTTAATCTGAAATTATAAACCGTCAAACCATATGCCGTCAATGTTGAAAAATATACCATCAACGCTGTAGACGGTACTGAAATCATCAGGCTGTGGAGCATTGCCCCCCAAAGAGAGGTTCCCATACCCCGTGAACGCTTCATCAAACTTGCCCAGTTCGTACCAAAGTACTTGCCAGGAAGAATCTGAATTCCCTTCATTACGTCTGCTGATGCATGTGTACTGTTAATAATCATGATATAAAACGGTATAACTGCCATGAAACATAAGAACACGCAAACAACGGTTCTGATAATTTTCTGTGTCTTAATATATGCACTATAACTTGCGTCATGTGGATTTCTAGCCATTATCTACGCCCCCCTTACTTAACAACTGCATGCTTTGGCTTTGGCTCTTTATCCCGTGACATCACAAAGAATATGCCAGAAACCACAAGTGTAATCATAAACAGAATTACGGATGCAGCCGCAGCTTTACCATAATTCTTAGCTGTAATACCATACGCTTTAATAATCATGGTTACGGTATCACTGGCGCCATATGAGGTGCCCTGAATCAAAGGCTGGCCTCGGTATGAATCACTGACATTAAACAGCGCCGGAATATCGTACATCTGCATACCACCGATAGCTGATGTAACCAAGGTGTACTGCAAAATCGGTCTCAAAAGCGGCAAGGTTACATTAAAGAACTGCTGGGTGCTTGTAGCGCCATCCACCATGGCTGCCTCATAAAGCGACGGGCTGATACCTAAAATACCGGCAATCAACACAATCATTGTATTGCCATACCACATCCAGAACTGCATAAAGCCAATCAAGCCAATCGTCCACGCAGCAGAATCCTTCATCGTATCATATGTATCGCTAATCCAGCCCCACTGCACCATCAGCTTTGAAAACGGTCCGCTCTTTGCAAACAAGGAGTAGAACAATACGGCAATAGAGGATGCCGTAATAATATTCGGCATATACATCATAACCTTAAATGCGCCCTGTCCCTTCAACTTAATCGTATTGTCAGTAAACCAAGCGGCCAATAAAAGCGCAAGTAAAATCTGAGGAATAAAGTTTATAACCCAGATGATTACCGTCTGTCTGATAGCAATACATGTCTCAGTATCAAACAGCTTGCCCGTGGAACCCACAAGCACTGCAGCATAATTTCCGAAATTATTCCATCCGCCCTTTACAAGCGTATCCATACCCTTGTAATAATATTCCACAAAGCTCAGATAGAGGGTTAAAAGCAGCGGATACAACTGGAATATCAGAAATACGATGAAAAACGGAGCGATAAACATATAACCATATCTACCATACTCAACTGTCTTCTTTTTATTCATGTTTTCACTTCCCCATATTTGAATTTTTCAAGCATTCATTCCGTCGCAACCCATTAGACATTTTATAAAAGCGACCGATGGCAGCCTTTATAAAATGTCCAACAGGGACATAAATGCTTATTAAAACTATGCACCGGACCTGCCGGTGCATAGTAAATGGTATATCTTGTCTTATCGTTGTAATGATTACTCGATTACAATGTAGCTGTAAGACTGAGAAATACGATCCTTCAATACCTTAAGAGCAGCATCCATATCGCCATCCTTGTCATATGCGCTTACAGCATCTGCAAGGTAACCATAGAATGTAGAATCATACTCTGTAGCATACTTCAGGTTAATCTTATCTGTCTGAGCAGCCCATGTCTCCAACGGATCCTGATCAGAGAACTCAGGAATCTTAAGGCCACCCTCGTCGATAACACGCTGTACAGCGTTCTTGTTGTTAACGAAGTCCTTATCGTTCTTTAAGTGCTCATACATAAAGTCCTCATCACAACACATTGTGTAAGCGATGAATGCAGCCAGTTCTGGGTTCGGAGAATCCTTACCAACGGCAATGTATGTACCACCCCAGTGATAATCAGCAGGACCTGCTACCATACCCCAGTCACCTGCAGCAGCATGCTCCTTAGATAAGGAAGTAACATTCCAGAAGGTGAACCATGTGGTTCCGAAGTAACCAAATACAGGGCCATCGAAGTTTGCATTCCATGCATCTGCCCACTGTGTAGTACCATCAGTATAGCCATTGTCATAGAATACCTTGGTCATCTCCAGGTAATCCTTGATAGCCTGGTCAATGTTCAATGTCTCTGTGTCGCCGTCCTTGGTTACCCATGGGCTTGTTACAGCGTCACGGTACGGATAAGCTAAATCATCTACACCGGATACCATAAAGTAACCTTTCTCCTTCATCTTAGAAGCAGTATCTGTGAATGTAGCCCAATCCTTTACATACTCCTGAACCTGATCCGGCTCACTTACACCTAATACTTCCTGAGCGATATCTCTTCTGTAGCAGAAGCATCCCGGTGTAGCCTGCCATGTTAAGCCCTTTAACTGGCCATCAAAGGTAGCATAATCCTTTGTGTATGCATAGCAGTTAGCATACATTGCGTCTGTAATACCAAGGTCATAATAATTTGCTGTATAATCAGACATCATGAAGTATGGAGCCAAAGCGTCATCCATACCAAATACAGATGCATACTGATCTGTGTTACCAGATACAGCGTTCTCGATAGCAGTCTTATACTCGTCAGAACCACCACCTACACCAAGGTTAACAGTCTCAATCAAGTCAGTATACTCTGGGTACTTAGCTAAGAACTCGTCAGTTACATAGCCAACAAACTCTGAGTTCCAACCATAAACATAAATCTTCTCGCCATCTGTGCCCGGCTTCTCCATTGCTGCTGCAGGAGCATCAGCACCATCTGTTGCCTCCTGAGTATCAGCGCTAGTATCTGCCTTAGTTGCCTCTGCAGTATCCTTCGGCTGCTCTGCTGTTGTACCTCCCTTATCACCACATGCGCAAAGAGATAATCCCATAGCAAGCGCTAAAGATAATGCTAAGCCTTTTTTGATTTTTTTCACAAAAAACCCTCCTTTTTTTTGATTTGTGTATACCGGTTTTTCTGTTTTCGAGTATCATGGCATGTAATGCCAAAAAAACAAATATACCGGTTACTGCATTTTGAACCTATATAATAAACAGTCACAAGTAACTGCTGGTTCCATTCCCAGCTTATAGAAACAGATAAAACAAAAATATATCTGTCTACAAGCATAATTTGATTATAGGATATAATAGCTAATTTTGCAAGTCTTTTTTCTGATTTCTTTTGTATAAATTTTTCCTTTAATTTTCTGTTTTTGTTCAGAATCATCAGAAAAAACATTGATTCATTAGTATTTTTACACAAATTCAGAAGTATTCTCAGCTATTTACTGAGGAAATTCCGGATTTCCACCGCCACCTTATCTGGGCAATATTCATAAAGCTTTGTGGGTCCGGCTATCTCTAAACTGGTTACATTTTCAAAGCCTGATAAATACTGTATAATATCCTTGTTATACATTCCTGCCACATCCAGGGAGGCATCCTGCTCCTGCGCAGCCATAATCTGTGCCTTCAGCTCCGCATCCGTGGACAGATACGGTTCCATCGCCTTATTGGAGATTATCTGCAGCATCGGCAATGTTTCCGGAAAATAATCCAGACCGATGGTTTTTGCATTCTCATACATGCTAAAGTCTTCATTATACATATCTTTTGTATAGCAGGAGCGGTTAATCAGGGCGTTTCGGGTTTTCATTTCCTCCTCCGTATACAAACCGTAGTCGTTGCCCGGATAGGCCGCCTTCACAAAACGCTGCCCGCCTATTTTGCAGAATTGATAATAGAGCTTTTGCACGCCGGAAATATCCCAATTATCCGCATACGCCTGATATCTGGCAGGGTATAGCATATCTATGCCCACCACTGCTTCCACCTCTTCAGGATACTGCTGATACCAATAGAGCGCTTCCAGCCCAGCGGAATAATACGGCACTAAAACATATGGCCCTTCACAGCCCGCCGCCTCCAAAAGCCGCCTTGTCTGGGACAGCATGGTTTCCACGTCTCTAGGCTGTCCCGAAACATCGCTGTATCCATTCCCCATGCGGTCTATATATAGAATATGATAGTCCTCCTTCAATTCGTCAAACAGCGGACGAAGTGCAACAGCACTGTCCGTCGCCATAGTCCCGTGCATAAACAGCAGTGTCTTCTCCGCTTGCTTATCCCCTGTTTCATATATATGCATAGAGCAGCCGTCTATAGAATAATTCTGTCCCGGCATCTTTAAATATTTTGCTTCTTTCTTAAGCTTTGAGCATTGATTGATGTATACACCACCGAAAATCAGCCCGTTCATAACAACGCTTCCAATTAATATAATCAAAACCCATCTGGAAACGGAATGTATTATTTTCTTCTTATCTCTCTTTTTTTTCAATATCATATCCTCCCAAGGCTCTGTCGGATGCTCCACAGGCGCCAACTATTGCGCAGCAATTTCTAATGTTGGCGACGTCTGGTCAGGCTCATTTTCTGAGCCTGACATTTCCATAAGGAGCCGACTATTGCGCAGCAATTTCTGATGTCGGCAGCAAGACCTGGTCAGGCTTGCTTTCGCCTGACGCCCATTATATAATAAACTTTCTCAAATGTAAACAGGGGGCATAGAGGCTCATAATAATTATTAAGTTTTGTTTATATTTACACAAGCATAAAAATCTGTGTTATGATAATGCTATTGATAATAAATGTGAGGTATATTATGACAAAAAAGAAAAACAATCAAAAAAACAAGATGCCGGATGACAAAAAGCTGCACACAGAATCCATGCAGAAAAAGGAATCGCCTGAGCAGCCGATCGAAACGGACGATGCGGTACAGCAAGATAAATCGGACCCGGATGACAGCAGAACAGACGATGCGGTACAGCAAGATAAATCGGACCCGGATGACAGCAGAACAGACGATG
>CAMWOF010000177.1 GCA_947175805.1 uncultured Clostridiaceae bacterium | reverse complement strand
GTTGGAAAGAGACCGTATTTTTTGTAAGCACGGATTGCAGCATTGCCTGGATGTGGCAAGGATTGGATATATTTTGATATTGGAAGAAGGGGAGCCCTTAGATAAGGAGCTTTTTTATTCGGCGGCGTTGCTGCATGATTTGGGAAGGGTAGCGCAGTACGAACAGGAAATTCCCCATCATGAGGCGGGAAAAAGCCTGGCTGCGCTTTTTCTGGAAAAACACGGCTTTTCCCAGGCGGAGAATGATATCATCTGTGAGGCAATTGGCGCCCACAGGCACAATGCAAAGCTTAAGCGGACACCTTTGGCAGAATATCTGCACAGGGCGGATCGGCTTTCCAGAAATTGTTTTATGTGCAGCGCTAAGGACAGGTGTAATTGGAGAGAAGAGGAAAAAAACATTCGCATAGATGCGTAATATATAAAGGGAAGAATTATGTCGCAGGATATCTGATTTTGAGGAAAAATGCAGAAAAAGTGCTGCATCTTGTCTGCTGCAGAAAAAGAACTGTGGTTTATAATAGCAGAAATAAGATAAAGAACATGCCTATTTACAGTATTCTGAGGAGGCGCAGACATGTATTATTTAAAAAATTTGTGGAACTATGAATATGTTGAGAAGCAGGCAATGCAGCAGTACTATTATTCGCACATGTTTCAGACGGCGGATTGTGTCTGTAAGCTTCGGGACTTTTTAGACAGTGCAGACCAGATGAAGCCGGAGTATAAAGATCAGTTTATATCTGCATGCTGTAGTGTGGTTTTAGAGCACGCAAGGAAACACGGTGATATTTAATTACATAAGTTCTGCAAGGATATGCCAAACGGAGGTTGTGCATTATTGCTAAAAAGGGAACGGATAAATATTTATTTTTAACATTTTTGATAAAAGCCCATTGTATTATGACGAATTGTTGTGTATAATATACATGATGCTTTTTGGAATTACAGAGCTCAATTTTATGGAATTGGTTCGTTCAGAATGGAAAGGGTTTAAGAGGATTGAAATATGACAAACTGGAACTTATCTTTTGATTATGTGGCGGTGTTTCTATTGCTGCTTATATTTGTTTGGTATTTCAATGAGCGGCGGATACCAATCCGCTCCCATAGGGTGTTTTTGATTTTTCTCTCCACGGCGTTTACGGCGGCGGGGCTGGAGATTATAGCGACCCATATGGCGAGGAATATTGCGTATGTAGGTTTTGATGCACTATATAATGTGCTGACGCTGCAGACCTTTGCCATTAATATGGTGCCCATGTCTTTTGCCTGGTATCTGCTTTTGCTGGCGCATGTGGATGTGAAGCGGAATCCGTCTCTTTGGATGCTGTACCGGCTGGGCTTTTTAACAGATGTTATAATTACGGTATTAAATCCTTGGCTGCACTGGGCATTCCGGTTCGAGAATGACAGATATCAGACTGGCAGTGCAGGGCTCGTTATGTATGGGATTGATGCAGTGATGCTGTTGGTCGGTCTTGTTGTCATGATTAGCTCAAAGCGGAAGTTTTCTTTTCTGCATATTATACCGCTGGCATTCAATTTCGTGTTCGGCATTGTGGCAGCCGTTGGACAGGTGTTTTTGTATGTGCCGATGGTGAACCTTATGATAGCTATACTTTGCCTGACGCTCTATCATTATCTGCAGAATTCAGGGATGGTGACGGATGCAGTTACAAACCAGTTTAACAGAAAGTTCATGGGAGAGTACATAGAAAATCAATATATGATGAAAAAACGGTTTGCTGTGGTTATGGTTGCCATGGACGATTTTAAGTTCATCAATAAGACCTACGGTGTGGATAATGGGGATCATTTGCTGTTTCAGGTCGGGAACTTTTTGGAGCAGATAAAGATGCCGAAAATGATATTTCGGTTTGGTTCTGACCAGTTTTGCGTAGTCCTGGATAAGAATGTGGATGAGGTGGACAATTTGACGGAGCAGATACAGGCAAGGTTTCGGCATCCATGGATTGATGAGACACAGGCCGCAATTATGATGTCAGCGTCCATCTGCTGCATAGAATGTCCGAGGGATGCAGCAGACTACAGGGAATTAATTGAGGTTATTGATTATTCTATGAGTCTGGCGAAAAAGACCAGAAAGGGCGGGATTACGAAGGCAAGCGAGATTGATTTAGATAAGCTTCAGAGAGACAAGGCGATTGAGAAGGCAGTGAAGCTGGCGATAGACAGGGATGAATTGATGGTTTACTATCAGCCGATTTTTTCCGTACAGAAGGGTGTTTACAATTCAGCGGAGGCTCTGGTCAGGCTTCATGATGACGAGCTGGGATGGATTTCCCCGGAGGATTTTATTCCAATTGCGGAGAAAAACGGTCTCATTCTGGAAATGGGAGAGTTGATTTTAGAGAAGGTCTGCCGATTTATCAGAGATTTTAACCTGTCTGAGACTACTGTGGAATACATAGAGGTAAATATCAGTCCACTGCAGTTGGTTCAGACGAATTTCTCGGAGCGGGTAAAACAGCTCCTGGAAAAATATCATGTAAATCCGAGCCAGATTAATATTGAGATTACGGAGACTGCCACATTAAATTCTGCCTCTACTGTTGCGGATAACATTAACAGCCTGGTAGATTATGGTGTGTCCTTTTCGCTGGATGACTACGGTTCAGGAAATGCGAATATTGATTATATTAACCATATGCCATTTAAGATTATTAAGATTGATAAGTATATTATATGGGATTCCTTCAAGAATAGTAAAGCGGGGATTACATTGGAGTATACGATTGGCATGTTGAATGCTTTAGAGCTGTATATTGTAGCAGAGGGTGTGGAGACAGAGGAAATGAAGCATCAGTTGGCAGAGTTTGGCTGTCATTATATGCAGGGATGGTATTATTCCAAGGCAGTGCCGGCAGAGGAATTTATAGCGCTTTTGCAGCAGGCAGGATAGCTTTTGTTTTTGGCATTCAGAGGACAGGTTCATTCGGGCAGTGAACCTGTCTTTTTCGAGTTTTGGATTTTCAAGTTTTGGAATCGGTACTATGAATTTTAGTATAAAAATGCTACAATAAAAATAACAGAAAGGGAGAGGCATGAGAATCGGGAACAGAGAGTTTGACACCGCACATGGTTTCTATATTATGGGGATTTTGAATGTGACACCGGATTCATTTTCTGACGGCGGACGCTTTGACAGCATGGATACGGCTATGCGGCATGTAGAGCAGATGGTGAAGGAAGGCTGTGCACTGGTGGATATCGGCGGGGAATCCACCAGGCCGAACCATGTAAAAATCAGCAGCCAGCAGGAGATTGATAGGGTTTGCCCTTTGATTGAAACTGTGAAGGCGCAGTTTGGCGTTCCTGTTTCTTTAGACACCTATAAGGCGGATGTGGCAGAAGCGGGGTTTATGGCCGGCGCTGATATGATTAATGACATTTGGGGCCTGAAATGGAATGAGGCACTGGCAGAGGCGTATGGGATGGAATATACCGGCAGCATGGCAGAGGTGGCTGCAAAATATAAAAAACCAATTTGCCTGATGCACAACCGGAGTGTCCAAGATGCCGCATCAAAAGAGAATCCCTTTGGATACACTGTCCTTATAAACGACATGGTGGCAGATTTACAGGAATCCGTAGCGCTTGCAAAGGCAGCGCACATAGCCCCGGAGAATATCATTGTTGACCCCGGTATCGGATTTGGAAAGACAGTGAGCCAGAATTTGCAGGTAATGAATCATTTAGAAGCGTTTCAATGCTTTGGACTGCCTGTTCTTTTAGGCACATCCAGAAAGTCTATGATTGGACTGACACTGGATTTGCCGGTGGAGGAGAGGGAGGAGGGCACTATGGCAACTACTGTTATCGGTGCCATGAAGGGCTGCTGCTTTTTCCGTGTCCATGATGTGCAAAAAAACCGTCGTGCGCTGGACATGGTCAAGGCAATTCTGGAGAGTGATAGTGTAAATGGAAGATAAGGGGGCGGTTACAGTGGACAGGATAGAGATTGAAAATCTTGAAGTGTTTGCCCATCACGGCGTGCTTCAGGAGGAAAACAGCCTGGGACAGAAATTCTTAATTTCCGCAAAATTTTATCTGCAGACAAAGACAGCAGGGCTGAAGGACGACATCAGCCAGTCGTTGGATTATTCTGCGGTATGCTATTTTATTAAAAAGAAGCTGGAAGAAAGAAATTACCGTCTGATTGAGGCGGTGGCGGAGCATTTAGCACAGGATTTGCTGTTAGAATATGACAGCATCCGCCAGGTAGACTTAACGGTAAAAAAACCTTGGGCGCCGATCCTTTTACCGCTGGAGACAGTCGCCGTATCTATATCGCGCAAATGGCACAGGGTTTTTTTGAGCATTGGCTCAAATCTGGGCGATAGGGAGGGGTATCTGGATTTTGCCATTGACCAGCTCAATGCCCAGAGCGATACAAAGGTTGTGAAGATTGCGGATTATATTGAGACAGAGCCATACGGAGATGTGGCACAGGACGACTTTTTAAACAGTGCGTTAGAGGTGCAGACCTTAAAGGAGCCGTACGAGCTGCTGGATTTTATTCATGAGGTAGAAAAGCTGGCAAAGCGGGAGCGCATTGTACACTGGGGCCCCCGCACGCTGGATATTGATATTTTGTTCTATGATAATCTCATAATGGGAGAGGAGTGTTTGGCCATTCCTCATCCGGAAATAGAAAAACGTGCATTTGTTTTGGAGCCCATGGCGGATATTGCACCCTGTTTCCGACACCCGGTTACGGGAAAAACGATACGGCAGTTGTATGAGGAATTAAAGCAAAATGAAAACAGCGTATGAGATAATATCAAAGAGTGACAGCGTATGAAGCATATAAAGGAGTATGGGATTATGGATAAAACGGAACTGGAAGGCATGACAGCGGACACGGATTGCGATATGGGACAGGAATATAGGATGGAAGAGAGGCTTGAATGGAGCAGTGACACCAAAGTAGTGTACCAGGGGGTGCCGGGGGCATTTTCGGAGCAGGCAACGATTTCCTTTTTTGGCGAACATACAAATATGTTCAATGTACCGGTGTTTGAGAATATTTTGGAAGCGTTGGAAAACGGGGAGGCGGATTACGGCGTGCTCCCGCTGGAAAATTCCACTGCGGGGTTTGTGACGGGAAGCTATGATTTGCTGCTTCGGCACGATGTGTTTATTGTGGCGGAAAAAATTATCCAGGTAGAGCAGTCACTGTTGGGAATTAAGGGTGCCTGCATAGAAGATATCGACACTGTATATTCACACCCTCAGGGGCTTTTGCAGTGCAGGCAGTTTCTTGATAAATATGAATGGAAACAGATGGCATATGATAATACTGCCATGGCGGCGAGGAAGATTAGGGAGGATGGACAAAAGAACCAGGCAGCCATCGCCAGTGTGCGCGCAGCGAAGCTCTACGGCCTGGATGTGCTGCAGGAGAAAATCAATTACGCTAATACCAATGCTACAAGGTTTGTGATATTGAGAAAAGAAAAAATTTTCCAGAAAGAGGCAAAAAAGATTACCATCAGCTTTTCTTTGCCTCATAAAAGTGGTACATTATATAATAT
>CAMWOF010000176.1 GCA_947175805.1 uncultured Clostridiaceae bacterium | reverse complement strand
AATTTGGATTCCGTCGATGATTGCTTCAGTGATGACTCTTCTTATGTATATCGGTGAAATGATCCTGTTACACGGACATCTGTATAATTTTGGCGAAGGATTCCTTTTTAACAGTATATCCGGAATCGTTCTTGCTCCTGCAGATTTGCTCATTATCGTGATATCTGGTGGCATAACTGCGTTGATATTCAGTTTGCTGAATCGAAACAATTTTAAATTAAACGAATAGTTAGTATAGTTGTTGCCTAATAAGGTTTTGTATAGTCGTTGCCTGGTGCGGGTTTCGGTTGACGCACCATGAAATTTAGGCTATAATATATCGGATAGACTGTAGATGGTCTTGGAATATTTTGTATAATATACAGAATCATATCATTTAAGGAAGGGTCGAAGATGGCAGAGAAAAAGATTTTAACTTATGCAGGCTTAAAGGAGTTAGAGGACGAATTACAGGAGTTGAAGGTAGTTCGCAGACGTGAAATTGCACAGAAGATTAAAGAGGCAAGGGAGCAGGGTGACTTATCGGAGAATGCGGAATATGATGCTGCCAAGGACGAACAGAGAGATATCGAATCCCGTATTGAGGAGATTGAAAAGATATTGAAAAATGTGGAGGTCATTGACGAAGATGATGTGGATTTAGGCAAGATTAGCATTGGCTGCCGGGTTCATTTGCTGGATATGACAGAAAAGGAAGAAGTTGTATACAACATCGTAGGTTCTACAGAAGCAGATATTATGAACGGCAAGATTTCCAACGAATCCCCTATCGGCGCTGCGTTGATTGGCGCATTGATTGGAGAAATTGTTACTGTGGAGGCACCGGATGGAAACTATGACTATAAGGTGTTGGATATTAAGAAAGCGAATTAGTTCATTACGGGTTATGTTGGCGGCAGCCAGTGGCATGGAAAGAGAGGATTAGTTTTATGGCAGAACAAAATGGGTCAGGAAAGCAGGAGAAGCAGCAGGACGTGAATCAGCTTCTGAAGGTCAGAAGGGAGAAGTTTGATGAACTCTGTGAGATGGGCAGGAATCCATTTGAAATTACCAAATACAACGTCACTGTGCATGCGCAGGAGGTAAAGGATCAATTTGAATCCTTTGAAAATAAGGATGTATCATTGGCCGGCAGGCTGATGTCCAAGCGAGTTATGGGTAAGGCATCCTTTTGCAATGTGCAGGATTTGAGCGGAAGCATCCAACTCTATGTGACCAGGGATGAACTGGGCGAGGAGGAGTATAAGCTGTTTAAGCGCATGGATATCGGTGATATTGTCGGTGTCAGTGGGTTTGTATTTCAGACGAAGACAGGGGAGGTTTCCATACATGTTAAGGAGGTTACCCTGCTCACGAAAAGTCTTCAGATTCTTCCGGAGAAGTTTCACGGCTTGACAAATACAGATATGAGATACCGACAGCGGTATGTGGATTTAATCATGAACCAGGAGGTAAAGGATACCTTTGTCAAGCGCTCTAAAATTATCAGCGCCATTCGCAGATATTTAGATAAAGAGGGTTTTATGGAGGTAGAGACGCCAATGCTTGTGGCTAATGCAGGCGGTGCGGCGGCAAGACCTTTTGAGACACATTTCAATGCGCTGGATGAGGACATTAAGCTCCGCATTTCTCTGGAATTATATTTGAAGCGTCTAATTGTCGGTGGTCTGGAACGGGTATATGAAATTGGAAGGGTATTTCGGAATGAGGGGCTGGATACAAGGCACAATCCTGAATTTACCCTGATGGAGCTTTATCAGGCATACACGGATTATAACGGTATGATGGATTTAACAGAAAATCTGTACCGCTATGTGGCACAAGAGGTATTAGGCACGACAAAGATTACTTACAATGGTATCGATATGGATTTGGGGCAGCCCTTTGCACGCATTACCATGGTAGATGCGGTAAAGCAGTATGCCGGTGTTGATTTTAACGAGATTCATACATTAGAGGAGGCGAGAGCCGCCGCCAAGGATAAAAATATAGAGTATGAGGAACGCCATAAAAAGGGCGATATCCTGAATCTGTTCTTTGAGGAATTTGTGGAGGCGCATTTGATACAGCCTACTTTTGTCATGGATCATCCAATCGAGATATCTCCGCTTACCAAGAAGAAGCCGGAGAATCCAGAGTACGTAGAGCGGTTTGAATTTTTTATGAACGGCTGGGAGATGGCAAATGCCTATTCGGAGTTAAATGACCCGATTGACCAGAGAGCGCGCTTTAAGGCACAGGAGGAGCTTCTTGCCCAGGGAGATGAAGAGGCGAATACGACGGATGAGGATTTCTTAAATGCGTTGGATATTGGTATGCCTCCTACCGGAGGTATCGGTTTTGGTATTGACAGAATGTGTATGCTGTTGACGGATTCTGCAGCGATTCGGGATGTGTTGTTGTTCCCGACGATGAAGTCCTTGGGCGGAAAAGACCAGTAAAATCAAGGGTTTCAAGAATTTGAAGTCAGAATTTACGACCAAATTTTTAAAAATTTTTAAAAGTTATGATTCAATTAATTAAGAAGGTTGCAATATACCTTCTTTTTTAAATAAAAATGAAATTATTGTATGACATATTATGTGAGGCGGAATTTGTATATATTCAAAATTTTAAGATTCTACTCAAAAATTTGTTGTATGTGAGGATAAGATAATTTTTGAAGAGGAATGGTATTTTATGAAGAGAATATATTACAAAACAAATCTATCATATTTATTTATTTGTGTTGTTGTTGAAGCATTTCTTCTCTATTTTGCTTTTTTGTTGAGAGGTGAGGGAGGGTTTGAGGAAAGAGCTGCTCAAATTTTTTCTGTGTTGTATATTATTTTAGTTTCTTGGTGTTCAATGGATACATTACATTATAGGAAGGAGTTAGATGAGATTGTAAAACATGGACATATTGTTAATGCCAAGGTAAAAAAAATAAGGGTAGTATGTTATGATTACAATTGGGGACCACGTGGTGGTTTGCTCATAAAATGTTTTCAAATAGAAGCAGAATGTTCAGAGCATACTTACTATAGTGATCTTGTTCTTAAACGATATAAAAATAGAATTCCGAAAGAAGTGAAAATATATTCATACATGGGTAAGGAATATTTCGTTTGGGAGTGGAGTAAGAAAAAAACGTCCAAAAATGATTTTGTAGATGGAGAAGTTTTAAATGGAAAGTTTAATAGAACATATTTATCTTTTTTTACTCTCCTTTGCGGTAGCGGAATTATTATTACATATTCAATTATAATATTCTCTAAATATATCACGCTATTCCATTGATGGGGGAAGTGAGAAATTATGAAAGTGTGCATTCGTACTCAAGAAATAATTATACCGTTCTGTACTTCTGGAGATAGTGGTATTAAAACAAGCGTTTGAGAAACGGGCGGGAGGTTGGAGTAATAGTTTGAATAATGTAATCATAAATACAAATAATACCACGTATATATCGGATAATGGAATGGGCAATGATACTGAGTCCAGTGAGGGCAGCGCGACTGGTAATGTTTGGGATTGAAAAACCCACGTTTTATTTGAGGTGAATCAACTATAAAGACATCTTGATTCACCTCAGAGTTTCAATTCAGCCTATAGATCATAAAATTCAGATATGCAGCAAATAAACACCAAAGCAGATATGGAATCTGCAGATATGAAGCTAGCGGTCTTATTTGATAAAACTGGTAAATCATAATTGTTATTAAAGCAATCATTACCAGCAGCCACAGGAAAGCAAATAAGTATAGAGAAAATCTAAAAAAGATTATACTCCACCAAAAGTTGAAAAATAATTGCAGAGCATAAGTTTTTAAGGCTTTTGATTTTTCAGGACTATTGGATTCATAAATTATGTACGATGAAATTCCCATTAAAATGTAAAGTATTATCCATACGATGGGAAAGATAAATCCTGGAGGACTGATAGAAGGCTTATTTATTGTGGAATATAAGGACATGTTTCTGCTAAAAAAAGCTGATAATGTTCCAACGGCAATAGGAATAAGGATAGCGATGGTTAAGGTGCTTTTGTTTTTTATTTTCATTACATTTTACTCTTCAAATACATTTTGATTTATTCTATGTGGCTTTATAGAAAAATATGAGTGTAATAAAACAACTCTTTCATCTTTTTATCGCTCGGTATATTGATGTTACAGAGTTTTACCGTAACTTCTTATGCCGCACAACTGAATGAGGGAAGTACAGTACCATCGGGAACTGAAAGGAACAGGAAAGATGAATAGTATAAGGGTGTGTGCGAGTGAGATTATAGAGGAAGAGATTATTTTGAAATAATTGTCAGTGGCGGCAGGGAGAAATCTTTGCCGCTTTTTGTTGACTTTCCGACACTTGCGTCGTATAATGGTTTGAGACATGCGTGTCGGAAAGCAGGGTTGATTATGAATAAAAGAGGGCAGGAAACAAGGAAACAAATAAAGAAATGTGCATGTTCTTTATTTGCAGAAAAAGGTTTTAAACAAGTGACAATGAAGGATATCTGCGAAGTGGCAAAACTAAGCAGAGGCGGTCTATATTGTCATTATGCCAGCACACGTCAAATCTTTCAGGAGATTATTGATGATATGACTAGTGAGCAGGATAATGAGATTGATTTAAAAATAGAACAAAATTATTCGGCAGTAACTATTTTGAATGAAATTTTAAACAAGTACAAGAATGAAATGCTTGATAGCCAATCTTCATTAAGCATAGCAATTTTTGAGTATTTTAGTATTCGTGATATTGCAAATCAGAATAATACGTTGTATGAACAATATTTAATTTCAGCAAATACATGGAAGAAGATAATACAATATGGGATTGACAGACATGAATTTAATGAAGTGGATGTTTCCGCAGTGTTCGATTTAATTGTGTTTTCATATCAAGGGGTAAGGATGTACAGTAAACTTATGCCTATGGATAAAGAAACACCTTCCAGAATAATAAAAGAAATAAGAAAAATAGTAGTGAAAAGCGGCGATAATAGCGATATTATTTAAATATTTTTAACATGAGTTAAAACGCATTATTGTTCCTTGCGATTAATGTAATAGGGTGGTGTGGAGGCTTTGAAATTAAAAATTATTGGAAGCGGTGGCATGTCAATTATTCCCAGTTCATTTTGTAAATGTAAAATCTGTGAAGAAGCCAGACAAAAAGGCGGCAGATATGAAAGGTTAGGTCCAAGCCTATATATAGACGATATAAAAATGTTGATAGACACACCCGAAGATATTGCGGTAGCATGCAACAGACAAAGAATATCAGAAGTGAAACACCTTTCCATTTCCCATAGTGACCCAGACCATGTCAGGGGTATTAGGATTGTTGAAAAGATAGGTTGCGACTTTATAAAAGGAACAAGTATGCCTATTGGCTTTTATGCTCTTCCAGAGGTCATTAAAGACATAAACCAAATGAACCGTGATTGTTTTAAGTATTATGGTGATGTTCTTCAGTGTATTTCTGTTAATGAAACATCACATATAAAAATAGATAATATTGACATAGATTTAATAAACAATTATTCAAGCAGAAATATTACTTTTTATGTTATAAAAG
>CAMWOF010000175.1 GCA_947175805.1 uncultured Clostridiaceae bacterium | reverse complement strand
CATAATACCACTCAATAGGTAAACCTAGTGGTTCCGTTATTAAATCAAATATAAATTTAAACATTTAACTCCTTTCTTTATCCACCATCTTATTGCTCTTTGGGGAATTATGTATTTCGCCATTTTTTAATAATGTTCTTTTCCTCTGAATATAGCAATTCAGCTTTGTAATAAATAATAACATTTTCAAGTACATAATCCAATACTTAAAATTCTATCACCTTATCCCTATACACCAAATCCGTCCTGCTCCCAAACCCTCTATGTTCCCAAAATGCATTACCCAGCTCATTTGTCTCAAACACAACCAATGAAGCCTTGTTAATCCCCTCCTGAGCGAGTGCATGGAGCGTTGCATCCACCAATTTTTGACCGATACCTTGACCTCGATATGCTTCTGATACTGCCGTGTGATAAATATGTCCTCTTCGCCCGTCGTGTCCGGACAGAATCACCCCGACAATCTTCCCCTCATCCTCCGCAACAAAACATGTAGTGGGATTTCTCTTCAAAAACTTTTCAATTCCCTCTTGGCTATCATCCAAATTGTTAAGTCCCATGCCTGATGTATTGAGCCATAACGAATACACCTGATCATAATCTGTAATTGTCATTAAACGTATTTGCATTTTAATCTCCACTCCTTCCACATGCAAAAAATCATACCAAACATTTGCATATCCGGTATGATTATTGTGATTTCTTTCCCAAACTTTCCGATATGATTATCCCAATTCCTGCCTCATGCTTTCCGGCATATATCTTGGACCCCTGACGGCATAAACGCCAAACTCACTTTTCATACGTTCAAATGGCATATACTCCGGCTCATACTTACAAAGCATCTGAAGGCGCATACTCCTTTTAACCGTCAAGTATTCATTCACAAAATTACAAGGAATATCCACCTCCACAGCCTTGCATTTGTACATCAGCGCAGAATACGGCGCCCCTACATAGATATAGACAAAATCACCCGGCTGCACATTGCTGCGCTGTGTCCATTCGAGAGTATCACTTTCATTGAAAGCCTGAATCAAATCAAAATACTTAGGATTCGCCGGAATAATCCAATGCTTAGGTCCCATAACCTCATGCTTTTTCTTATTCTTTTTGTCTGCTGTCAGCCCATAGCTTTCGTCAATGAGCTGCTTAATGTTATCAAAGGGAACCGTTCCGTCTAAAAGCACCGTAATCCAATGATTCTTATTCATGTGGTATGCCGGCAGATATCCCTTGGACATGCGAAGCAGATCTATCATCTCAGGCTCACACTTCAAATTTATAACATCGATGAAGCCTTCTCCCTCCAGACCCAATGTCTCCTTCTTAATACTCATTATCAATGCATACCATTTCCCCTTGCCTTTCCCCTGTTCCGCCTCATGCCGCAGCACCTCATGGTCGGGACTTGACTGCCACAAATGCACCGGGTCGGTGCCATATTCCTTTTTCACATATGCTAAAACATCCTGTCTGTACATTTGGACACTCCTACTCCTCTCGATGCAATAGTCTGCTCTTAAATGCTCTGATTTTCATAATATAAGGACTGGTGTACAGCACTCCTACCAGCAGGACACCAAGAACAAATCCCAGCATGGCACTGGCAATATTATCATAGAGCACAATATCGGTCAGCCCCTGCGCCTCAATTACCGCATACACAATAAATGCAATCAGTCCTGCAATTAAAAAATAATGAAGTCTCTTGAAAAAATTCATTCTTTCATTATTGTTATAGTCAGCAATCTTCAATAAAGTTTCTTCTGTTTTCTTATCCATATTCTCACCTTTCCTTCCGCCATCCAGAATCTCTCCGATTTCCACATCAAAATATTTCGCTATTTCAATGAGAATGTCAAAGTCCGGCATCGTTACCCCATTTTCCCAGCGGGAAATGCTCCGGTTAGATACCTCTAAGACCTCAGCAAGCTGCTCCTGGGTGATACTCTTTTCATTACGAAGCTCCTTTAGAAAATGACCTATTTTTTGTTGGTCCATATGCTTTCTCCTCCTTTCGCAATCAGAGTAGCTCTTTAGAAGGTAAATGTACACGACACAAGGTGAGAAATGCGTGTTTTTCTATGTAGACAGTGGTGTCTACACCGGATTTTCCTGTATTTACAGTCCAATCCGTCCCTTCTAATAAATAATAGGCGACTGCGAAATGCAATCGCCCATATCAGTATAGCAGAAAAATGTCATCTCCTCAACAAATTCCCTACTAACATATTTAATCATTCCCTACTAAACATATTCAATCAAGCTGCCTACTTCAGAAATCAATCAATTGTCCTCCTACTCCACAATCAACTCCTTCACCTCTACACTGCGAATTCTCCGTGATGCCACATATGCAAATGCAAAAAAGCAGACACAAATCATTGTGATAGGCACCGCAAAGGTATACACATGGAAGGCCGTCTGAAAGCTTGAAATTCCAATGGGTCTCAAAATAGAACTCAACATATCTCCTACAAACAATGCCGCCAGCGCACTACCCACAGCCGCTCCGATTACTGCAATAATCGAAAACCGCACCGCAAATTGCAGACGCAGCTTTGTCGCCGTAAAGCCAAGTGCCTTGTATATGCCGATGTCCCTGCGCTCCCTTAAAAATGCCTTGGAGCAGACCATATGCACTACCACCATGGCAAAAATCACAGAAAAAATATATACAACCAGCGTCATTGCATTGATAGCCAGCTGATATATGCCTTCCATGGGATTCTCATTAAACTCGGCAGACAATATATCCCCATATTTCTCATTCAACTCATCAGCTATCTGATTCCCCTTGGATTTATCCTCTAAAACATAGCCTAGATACTTGACCCTCACATCGCCAAACTTTGATACCGCCGCCATTGTCATGGAAGTATTCACTCCCGCATCATTCTCGTGTTGATTGAAACCGGAAATAATATACTCCTCTTTCTTATCCTCAAAACCTATTACCACTTTATCCCCAATCCTTAAATCCAGATTGTCCGCAGCAATCTGTGTCATTACAATCTCATTGTCATATAGTGGAATCCTTCCCTTAGACACTGCCTTAATATACTCCGGTTCACTATAAATACACATCATCATCTGCTCGCCATCCACTGAGAAATAGTAGTTGCCACAGGATTTATAAGCTGTCTCAAAGGAACTGCTCCCACGAATCGTTTCTTCTATCTCTGCAATCCGGGAATCCGAAATTTCCTTTTTCAGCTCAATATCCAAATCAGAATAGCTAATCCCCATGGCCTCCCATGCAGATGTCGCAGTGATGACGCCGGTAAGTACCATCATGGTGGTCATAAAATAGACAAGGATTGCAACAATGACCATTACTCCCACATACTGCTTTTTATTTGAGGTAAACTGCCGCAGTGCAAGGCTTGCCGAAAGCATTCTTTTATGAATCGCCATCCTGATTCTGCTTTCAAAATAAACCTCTCCCTTTCCATCCCGGATTGCCCTGACCGGTGAAATTTTTGCAATTCTCCTTGTAATCATGACAACGCACAGCACAGATACCAGCAGTACGGCAAGTAAAATGCATCCACACTTTCCTATAGAAATTGCCCTTCTGGGAATACTCCCTGTAATGGGATGAAATACGTTGCCAATTACTCCACATAGGGGAATCGCCGCAAATGTTCCCAGCAATGCACCTATGATCTGGGCAAGGAGATATTGTGCAACTAAAATTATCTGCATTTTTCCCTTTACAAAGCCTTGCGCTTTCATAATACCCAAGGTAGTATACTCCATCTCGATACCGGTAGATACACTGTGACATATAATCACCACAACTGCTGCCAGCAATAAAATTGAAAACACTGTCAATATCACACAAATAGTTTTGGGAAACAGCGAGGTATAATAAATCGACATCTCTCGTGTGAGCGCTCCAAAACTCATATCAGCAATACCTGTATCCAGATTAAGTTGGCGTGCAAATTTTGCATCACTTAAATTGCAGTCATCATTTTTATAAATAGAAAACTGTGTGATTATCGAATCCAGACCTTCCTCTGCCCTTGCAGCCGCCTCCGCTTCGGAATACAGTTCCTTATAATCCTGAGGACAAATAAAAACATTTTTCCAGCCTATTACCGATGCCCCCATCTCGGGATCCTCTATGATGCCTGCAATCTTAAAATCATAGGAACCGAATACAAATGTAATAGTTAAGGTTTCGCCTATCTCACAGGAGAAATTCGTCTCCATTCCCCGTGAAATATAAATTTCCCCTTTTTTCAGCTCCGGAGCCTTATACAGATAACCGGTTCCCTTGGCATTGAAAAGCCTGTAGCCGGATTCCAGTTCCCGTACAAATACCGAATTTTCATAATCAAAATCCTTGTAGGTCACCTTTGTGGTATCTATGGTTTCCACAGCTTTGACCTCCTTTACAAGGGAGTGATTTTCCACATCAGAAACCAGCTGTTGGCTCAATTTATTTTTTTCAATGATACATACCACATTACCGGTATTCTCCCGCTCATTCACATCAACGATTCCGCCATAAATATTATCCCATACACTGAGAACCGATGTTAATGCCATGGAAATTACGGTCATTAGTATCAAAATACTTCCGAATGAACCCTTTTTATGACGAATGTTCGCCTTCAGAATTGTAAATATCTCCATAATGCCACCTCACCATTCCAGCGAGGTCAGCCATGCATTGACCTGTGCTTCACGACTTTTCTCATCCTGTGGGTGATACTTTGGCAGCACCAATTCACCGATTATTTTTCCGTCCTCCAGATACAAAAGCCTTGTCGCCCTGAGTGCTGCCTTCAGATCATGGGTTACCATCAAAATGCTCTGCCCCTCACCATTCAGCTCGCTCAACAGATTCAACACCTCAATGGAGTTCTGCCTGTTTAGTGCACCTGTAGGCTCATCTGCGAAGAGTACCTTCGGCGTATTAATAACCGCTCTTGCAATGGCGCACCGCTGCTGTTCCCCGCCGGAAACCTGTGAGGGCAGATGGGTTTTTACATTGTCAAGTCCCATTTTACTAAGTAGCATATCTGCCCTTTCCCTTACTGTGCCTGCTGTGGTTTGCTTATTGAGATAACCGGAAACGGCGACATTTTCAAACAAGGTTAAATTGCTGATTAAATGCATTTGCTGGAAAATAAAGCCAAAATCCGAATGACGCAGTCCGGCAAGCTCCTTTTCCCGCATGGAAACAATATCTCTGTTCTGATATAGAACCTGCCCTGCCGTAGCCCTATCCATCCCGCTAAGTGCATACAAAAGCGTGGATTTACCGGAGCCCGAAGCCCCCATAATCACCGTAAAGTCTCCCTCATACAAATCAAAATCAATGTGGGAAAGAATATGTATCTGTCCGCCATTGTGGGCAAAGCTTTTACTGATTTCCTTTGCCGATAAAATACTGTTCTTCATTGCGAAGCTCCTTTTCTTTTTTGTTTTATGCATCTATTCTACCGGCAACGATATTAAGAAGTCCTTAAGAGCTCCGACACCCATTCCTGCCAGTGTCAACCTCACACCTCCAAAACAGGCAGCATGAGAACTGCCTCTAAGCCGTCCTCA
>CAMWOF010000174.1 GCA_947175805.1 uncultured Clostridiaceae bacterium | reverse complement strand
GGTATAATACCGTATAGTATTACCGTCCCTTGCCAGCAACAGCGTATAACAATATTCCTGGTTTGGCTTTAAATCCATGCGAATCGTGCTGCTGCATTTGAGATACCCTTGTTCCTCACGAAGATTTTCCACATCCCCGTCCTCTATCAGTGAGCCATCCAGGGCTCTTAATTCATAGGAATAGCTGCCGTGATCCGCATTTGCGCCACCAATCCAAAAGGAAAGCTGCTTTTCTTTTGTAAGAGGCATTACCGTATCCCTGAGCAACGCCGTATCCACCGCATTTGCATAGCCATGCAGCCGATTCACCAACGCATTTTCGTACTCCATATAAACAACCGGAAGCGTGGCATTGCTCATCTCCGCTGACAAAGAGTTAATACTGCCGTTTCCAACCCGGTTTGTAATATACGCAACCGTAATAAAAATCGCTATAAATGTTATAATCTTAAAAATCGCTGATTTCTTCATAGTATGCTAGGTTCCTTATTATCCATAATCACAATAGGGCTGATTACCAACGCCTTCGGTTGTGGTAGCGGTTTCTCCGGTGGGACATCTCATTGAGCAGCATTACCTCAATCAACTGCCGCAGCATACAGTTACCCCGGCTGCAATCCGGCACATACGGTGGAACACATCCCTGCCCCCGGCAATCCGGCGGCGGCGGAACACAGCCTGGTCCCTTACAGCCTCTAGGCGGTGCGCCTGCGCCGCCATTCCACGCCGGCACTGTCTCCGGCTGCCGGCATTTACCGTCACGGCACTGCTGAGACTGATTCTGTGCGCCCCAGGCAATGCATGGAATCGCTTCCGCATCCTCATCATCAGCCACCTTCACATATATTTCCTGCGCAAGCTGATGTATGGTAGCCGAATCCGGAAGTTCGTCAAACATAGGGCTGCCCTCATATTCCAGACGGTCACAGGTATCCTCCACCATATAGCGGATAGTGGTCACCTGGGAAGGATAGCAGCTTTTGATTTTTTCCAAATCTGCCTCCATCCGGGTAATTTCCTCTGTCATAGCTTCAGGTAACAAAACGTCTGCCCAAACAGGCTGTCCGCCTGTCCGGGCATTATCAAATATTTCATTCATAAGCATAGTCTCCTTACTGACTTACATTTACTATATGCCGGTAAGAAGACGCTGTGCCTATCTATTTTTAATTGAAATTCAATATCATTATACTAGTCACCAAAGCAGATACCAAGAGTTTTTGCCTCTTTTACGATATCATCGTCCGGCGAAACATACTTTAATTTGCCTGCTGACTCAGAAAGCGGAATGGCTGTCACCTTATTGTTCTTGAGGACAACCAGCTTGCCGTAATCCCCCTTCTTAATCAAATCTGCGGCCTTTGCGCCGAATCGGCTGGACAAGACTCTGTCATAAGGGCTTGGAGAGCCGCCTCTCTGCGTATGTCCGGGAACGGTAACGCGCACCTCCTGCCCACCGTTTGCCTTAATCTGGTCTGCAATCTCATATGCAACAGAAGGATACGGATACTTCTCCAATCTCTTCTTTCTTTCCTTTTTGGAAAGCGCCGCTACCTCCTTTGAAATAGCGCCCTCTGCCACTGCCAGGATAGAAAACCGCTTGCCCTGCTGTGTCCGCTTGTCAAGCGCCTTCACAACATTTTTGATATCATACGGAATCTCAGGAATTAATACCACATCCGCACCTCCGGCAATACCGGCATGCAGTGTAATCCAACCAACCTTATGCCCCATGATTTCAACAATAAACACTCTTCCATGGGAAGCCGCCGTCGTATGGATACAGTCAATAGCATCCGTTGCAATATTGACCGCACTCTGGAACCCGAAGGTCATATCCGTACCCCACAAATCGTTATCAATGGTCTTAGGCAGTCCAATCACGTTAAGCCCTTCCTCACTGAGAAGATTGGCCGTCTTCTGGGAGCCGTTGCCCCCCAGCACTACAAGGCAGTCCAGCTTCAGCTTCTTATAGGTGTCCTTCATTGCCTTGACCTTATCCAGGCCATTCTCATCCGGCACTGTCATATACTTAAACGGCTGCCTTGAGCTTCCGAGAATCGTTCCACCCTTTGTCAGAATACCGGAAAAATCATCCGCATGTAACAGCTTATAATTGCCGTACATCAGTCCCTTATAGCCCTCTAAAAAGCCATAAATTTCAACCTTGTCAAAGCTCCCGTAAAGCCCCTTCACGACGCCCCGCATCGTCGCATTCAATGCCTGGCAGTCACCGCCGCTGGTTAACATTCCAATTCTTTTCATGTAACTCACCTTCTCTTTCTTTTGATTTTGTTATCATACCCCCGCAGCTTAGTGCGAAGGCCTGTTGTTTACAATTTATGAAAATGCCGGGTCCGTAGGATCCCATGTCTGCCCCCGTGGAAGATAAGGCGCCTTCGGCTTGCCTAATGGTCCCGGATTGCTGCTGTTGTAAATAATGACCTTTGTCTTTAATTTACAATTATCATATATCCATTTTGCATCAATGCAGGTAAGCCGGATGCAGCCTGCCGAGGCGGTCTTTCCAAGTTTTCTGTAGGCACCTGTGAAAAGCGTCTTATTGTTACGCTCATGGTATGGTACAGAGTGAAACAAAATATGCCCCACAATCCTTGTGCAATACTGCCCCCACACCTCATGTATCAACTGATGCCAACGGTAACGCTCTATCGTATGGAATGTGCCGATGGGCGTAACCTCGCCGGTGGAGCATACAAATGCCTTAATTGGTTTATTATGAAGATAAACTGTAGCACAGTTCATCTTTTTATTGACCTTAATCACATATTCCTGTTCATCGGCTATCAAATAGGAATTCTCGGTATCCAGTACCTTATCCGACTGCTTTTTTACGAGCTTCACCTGATATGCAGTAATACCAAGACCCAGACCCGTACTTCCGGCAGATTTTCCATTTTTCGTCCAGCCGAGCCAGCCATAATTCTTAATCTGCACACGGTAATAAATATCATAGGCCTTCGCCAGCTGCCCTGTAAGGCGAATCTGTATCCTGGATATATGCTTTGCACTGTTCTCACTGCCCGCCAGCTTCCCCGATGTCGTCCATGAACCGTATTTGGATTTTTCCCGTGCTACGCGGTATTGTATATCACCGGGCAGCAGCCTCTGAGAAATCTTCATCTTGATCCCGGTAATCATCGTCTTGTTTTTCTGGCTGCCGCAAACCTGCCCCAACTTCTTATCATCCGCTGCAAGCTTCTGTTTGCTAAATGCCATGTTATATGTGATATCCGGTGCCGTAATGTATGGCTGCTCCGTATCTCCGGGAGCTTTCCCGTCTTTTTTTACGAGCCGGACCTTAATTGCATTAATTCTTTGATTCAGATCCTTACTTCCCGCAGTATGCCCATTTAACGTCCAATCCATCCAGTAACCATCGGTAACATGCACTTTATAATAAATATCATAATGCTTGGACAGCTCTCCGGTGAGTTTCATTGCAACCGCTTGTATTTTACCCTTTGTAGGAGCCGTATCCTTTGTACTGGCATACTTACTCCAGCCCTTTTCGGTATATGTCCTGAATTTTACGGTGCCCGCATACTCCGAGGCCACCACCACATCCAAATTGGTAATGCTCGCCGCAGTTTCTGCCTTAGAGGCCGTAGAGCCCTTTTTATAATACTTTGTCCATTTATCCTTCTGTAAAACGCGGTATTTGATATGCGTACCCTTGATTGCCTCCGGCTCCTGTGGATTTACCGGCTCCGCCAGGTTTGGCGGCTGCTCTGTCTGCCCCGCTTCTCCCGGAGATTCTGATGCCGAAAGCTGCCAAGCTCCTTTTCCGCTTTGCGGATCTAAAAATATTTTATTATCATAGTATGTCCCACTCGCAGACACCGATACACACGAACCTAAAAGTATCCATGCTGCCAGCAAAACAAAACACGGCTTTCGTCTTTGCTTCATAAATCTATCCTGCCCTCCAGCGCACGAAGCAATGTCACTTCGTCAATACATTCCAAATCTCCGCCAACTGGCACACCACTGGCAATACGGGTCACCTTAATCCCCGTAGGCTTCACCAGCTTGCTGATATACATAGCGGTGGTTTCACCCTCCAGACTGGAATTCGTTGCAATAATCAACTCTGTGATATCCTGCTGCAATCGATGCATCAGCTCTGTCAGACGAATATCCGCCGGTCCGATTCCCAGCATAGGGGAAATCGCTCCATGCAGCACATGGTACACACCCTCATATTTTCCGGTGCGCTCATATGCCGCCAGGTCTCTTGTATTCTCCACCACCATAATCGTCTTGTGATCTCTTTTCTCAGAGGCGCAAATCGGACAAAGCTCTCTGTCTGTCAGCGTAAAGCAGCTCTTACAAAAGCGGATGCTGTTTCTCGTCTCTTTAATGGTATCCGCTATCGCTGCCACCTTTTCACTGGGCATATTCATTAGGTGAAACGCCAGCCGCTGCGCTGACTTCGTGCCGATTCCCGGCAGGCTTCCAAGAGTTTCTATCAGTTTTGTAATCTGGCTGCTGTATGCGTCCATTAGAACGGAAATCCTCCCATACCGCCCATATTGCCGGTAATCTTAGACATCTGTGCCTGAGAATCCTCCTCCTGTGCCCGCAGCGCTTCGTTGACCGCTGCCACAATCAAGTCCTCCAGCATCTCAATGTCATCCTTATCCACAACCTCTTCCTCCAGATGTACGGAAAGAATCTCCTTCTTTCCCGAAACCTTTACGGTAACCACGCCGCCGCCGGCGCTGGCTTCATATTCCTTCTCCTCTAACGCCTTAGTTGCCTCCTCCATCTGACGCTGCATCTTCTGCGCCTGCTTCATCAGATTATTCATATTGCCGGGCATTGCGCCACCCGGAAAGCCTCCTCTTTTTGCCATTGTCTTTCATCCTCCTACTCAATATATTATCCAGACCTTTTCATTAATCCTCATATTCTATGTCTATATTCATCTTTGCTAAATTATACCCCTTGACGCCGGATGCCCTCGGCGTCTGTGTACGGCATTTACACTGGAAAGCTATAGCTACACCTGTCACCTCACCCACTGCGTCCTGCAGCCTGCTTATATTCTCCTGCTTGGAAAAGTACATATAGCCGAAGCTATCCGCCGTGGGGAATACCAGCAAAAGGGACTGTCCATCCTCACCGAGGTTTAGCTCTGCCTCCTTTAAATACAGGTTCATGGGATTGCCTGTCTTAGACCGGATAGCTGACCAGTTCCCCGAAACCTCCTTTACCTTGTTCGCATCGGCAGGCTCTAATACCCGGTCTAACGCCGCCCGGATGTCCTCCGGTTCCCGGTCTGCCTCCTGCCTTTTTGCACCCGCTGCCATTTCTTTTGCCGCTATCTCCTGGACACCGGCATGTTCCATGGCCGGAGACTGCACCGCCACAGGTATCCCCTGAGCAAGCTTACCCTCAAGCTGTCTTAACCTGTCTAAAATATCATCGTATCCGGTCTCCATCTGCGGCTTACAAAGCTTCATAATGGCAACCTCCAGCGTCACCCGCTTTTGAGATGCATACCGCATATTGTTGCCCGTCTCCGAAAAAATGCGAATATACCGCATCAGCG
>CAMWOF010000173.1 GCA_947175805.1 uncultured Clostridiaceae bacterium | reverse complement strand
ATACTATACGGTATTATACCCGTGTGATGTTAGAGGAGGATTGTCATGTATCTGAGCTTTTGCAGTTTACAAAGCAGCTTCATGCAGAAACACTTGTAAAAAATGAGGAGGACAGTCTGCTTGTAAGGAAGCTGGAGCCGAATTCCCAGGGCAATAATGATGATTTGGCGAAGGTGGATATTCACTCCAGCTATGATACCGTCACCTATGCCGGCATGGCGCCGGTGGTGATTTCCCAGGTGGTTCCCGCCATTCAGGAAATCAATCCTCGGTACTGTATTTTTAAACTGGATTTTGTGTTGGCGGCAGGAGATGAAACCATTACAAATCACTATAATGTTACGGAGTATTATAAGGTTTCTTATGCGGATGCTCAGACAAAATATTTATTGGATTATCAGCGTTCCCAGAATGAGCTGTACAATTATAATAACGTAAATACGGCGAAAAACTGGTTTAAGCTGGGCGTGGGCAGGACAGAGCAGATGGAGTACCTCACGAGTGATGGTGAAAAGCGTGTTGCTTTTGTGAGGGAAGGACAGCTCTGGTATTACGATTATGCGAAAATAAATGTGATTCGGATATTTGGATTCTGGCAGGAGGACTATTTGAATATAAACAATACCTATGACCAGCACGATATCCGTTTGATTTCTATGGATGATGATGGCAACATTGCCTTTGCGGTCAGCGGTTATATGAACAGGGGCAGCCATGAGGGACATACCGGCATTGCAGTATACCAGTATACCGCAGCGAGTAACCGTATAGAGGAGCTGATATTTGTAGAGCTTGGACTTCCGTATGAACAGCTTTCTCTGTACACGGATAAATTTATGTTCCTGAATGACAAGCACATTTTTTTCTATTATCTGCAGGGGACAATCTACAGAATAGATACGGAGGGGGCGCTGACTGTAGTTGCGGAGCATGTGCCAGCCACTGATTTTGCTGTTTCCGAGGACAAAAGCAGGATTGCCTATCCGGCTAATGGAGATATATCCCAAAACACACAGATATCTATTATGGATTTGCAGACGGAGGAGACAACAATTTACAGTGTTTCGGAGCAGGAGTGCATAAGGCCGATAGGCTTCGTGGACAGGGATTTTGTGTGTGGCAGAGCAGCGCAGGCAGATGTGGTGCGCTATGCAGACGGCAGTCTTTTGCTTCCATTATATAAGCTGGAAGTCATGGACATGAACAGGAATATATTGAAGGAATATGAAGAGACCGGTATGTTCCTTATGAACCCTTACACAAAGGGGTCTGATATTTATTTTGAGCGTGCGGAAAGGACAGGGAACGGTTATCAGGTAAAGGACCGGGATTTCATTACCTATAAGGAGACGGACAGTACGGAAAAAATTCAGGTGGTATACCGCTACTCCCAGGCCTCGCTGAATCTGATGTATATGGTATTTCCAAGTTACATTTATGTCAAATCGGTTCCGCGGCTGCTTATGACAAAAGAGATTATCAGAGCGCAGAGTATCCATGTGGAGGGAGAGATATCACAGGATAATAAAGGCTTCTATGTGTATAATACCGGAGGGTTAACAGGGGTATATAGTGTGGCGGCAGGGGCATTGAAGGAAGCCCTTGACACCAGAGGGCTCGTGTTAAACCAGCAGGGAGCCTGCATATGGCAGAATACATCCCTTCCGGAATTTTTCACCATAGATGAGCAGATACAGGCTGTGCAGACGGAAAGCCGGGAGGCTACTTTAGCGGTATGCGTGCAGATGGCGTTAGCATATAATAACATTCAGATGGAGCAATCCGAAATAGAAGCCTACGGTGAATCGGCAGAAGACCTGTTTGATGAGCAGCTTGGAAGGTCAGGGCTTCGCCTTGCGGATGTACCGTTAGAGACAGTGCTTTATTATCTTTCTAATGGCGTTCCTGTGATTGCCAGACTGGAGGAAGCACATTATGTTTTAATTACCAGCTTTAACAATGCTGCTATTCGCTATATTGACCCGCTGTTGGGCGAGAGCGTGCGCTTGGACCGTGTTACATTTGAAAATAAAGTGAAGGCGGCGGGGGATTTATACATTACCTATTTACCGTGAATTTGGATTAGAATATAAAAGTGAATTACGCTTGTAGAAGAGAAAAAGACCGATATGCATTGCATACAGGTCTTTTTCAGTAAACAAAATTGATAAAAATGTGCCGGACTTAATCTTCAGCGATTGCGCTTGCCGGACAGGTACCAGCGCAAGCACCGCATGAGATACATGCGGAAGCATCAATCTCGAACTTGCCATCTCCCTCTGAAATAGCGCCTACTGGACAAGCGCCGGCGCAAGCGCCACATGATAAGCATGACTCTGAAATTGCAAATGCCATAATGATATCCTCCTTGTATTGTTATAAAATAATGAAAATCATAATGAAAATCATTATCCGCATATCCTAATTGTAATGCAAAAGCCGCTTAATATCAAGTGTAAATTCCTGCCGGATAACACTAATCAGTCTGTTCAGAAGCATTGGCAAGCTCTGCCCGGCGGCGTTTGATGCCTGCTATGATGATTTTTCGGGCTTCTACAGCATCATCGTTGTTAAGCGCTTCAACGCCTTCAAGCTTATAATCAATGCCCAGGTTCTTGTATTTTGCAACTCCCATAGTATGATAAGGGAGTATTTCCAAACCCTTTAAATTCTTTAAATCTCCCAGAAAGTATCCAAGCCTGTCCAGGTGTTCGGGTATAAAGGTAATACCGGGTACTATGACATGACGAATCCAAATATCCACGTTATGGTCGGATAAATACTTTGCAAAGGCCAGAATATTTTTGTTTTCCTGGCTTGTAAGTTTTTTATGCTCTACCGGGTCAATATGCTTGATATCAAGCATAACCAAATCTGTAACCTTTGTAAGCTTCTCATATTTTTTCATTAACTCCGGATTGTCCGGGTTAAAGAAAATGCCAGAGGTGTCCAGGCAGGTATGGATGCCCTTTTTCTTTGCCTTTTCAAAAAACTCCAGCAGAAAATCAATCTGCATCAGGGGCTCCCCCCCGGTGGCAGTGATACCGCCGTTTCTATAAAACTCCTTTAGCGCATCGTAGCGCTCCAATAAATCATCCGCCGTATGATCCTCACCGCCTGCCGGTTCCCAGGTGTCCGGGTTATGGCAGTACAGACAACGCATGGGGCAGCCCTTAAAGAAGACTACAAAACGCATGCCGGGACCGTCTACGGTGCCGCATGTCTCAATAGAATGAATATGGCCAATCATATTGTGTCCTCCTGAAAAATAGTAATGGTATTATTATGCCAGAAGAGGCAGGAATAAATTCCTGCCTCTTAATCCTTTATGGTTATGCAAAATTACATAGACTCATGGAATGTTCTGGAGATAACATCATTCTGCTGCTCCTTGGTTAACTTTACGAAGTTAACAGCGTAGCCGGATACACGAATGGTCAACTGTGGATAATTCTCAGGATGCTGCTGTGCATCTAACAATGTATCGCGGTTCAATACATTAACATTGAGGTGGTAGCCACCCTTATCTACATAACCGTCTAACATATTTACTAAGTTATCTACCTGCTGTGTGCTTGATGCCATAATAAAAACCTCCTTATATTATTTGGGAGCCATATCCGGTGAAATAGCCGGATATGGCAAAGTCTGATTGAAAATTAGTTTAAAGCTCGATGTCACCGGCAACAACCTTGTCCTCCTTGCCCAGTGCGCCCGGGATGATAGAGAAGGTATTGGAGATACCGTCCTGTGCATCCTTGAAGGGAATCTTGGCAACTGAGGAAAGGGAAGCGACTGCACCGTGGGTATCTCTCTTGTGAAGCGGATTTGCACCCGGAGCAAATGGCTCGCCGTGCTTTCTTCCACAAGGGGTATCACCGGTATTCTTACCATAAGTTACATTGGATGTAATGGTAAGGATAGACTGTGTCGGAATACCGTTCCTGTATACATGGTTCTGTCTAATCTTATTCATGAAGGTGGTTACGATGTAAGTAGCAATCTCATCTACACGGTCATCGTTATTTCCATACTTAGGGAAATCGCCCTCTGTCTCATAGCTGGTAACAATGCCCTGCTCATTGCGGACAACCTTAACCTTAGCATACTTGATAGCTGATAAGGAGTCAGCAACGATGGAGAGGCCGGCAACACCTGTTGCGAAATATCTCTTAACGTCTCTGTCATGTAATGCCATCTGAATTCTCTCATATGCATACTTATCATGCATGTAGTGGATAATGTTCAGTGCGCTTACATAAACCTTAGCCAGCCATGACATCATGTCGTCGAACTTAGCCATAACATCATCATAGTCAAGGTAATCGCCTTCTACTGGGCGGTACTTAGGACCAACCTGAACACCTGTACACTCATCAACACCACCGTTGATAGCGTATAACAGACATTTTGCAAGGTTTGCTCTTGCGCCGAAGAACTGCATTTCCTTACCGATAACCATGGAGGATACGCAGCATGCAATACCATAGTCATCGCCGTGAATTGGTCTCATTAAGTCATCATTCTCATACTGAATAGAAGAAGACTTGATGGACATCTTAGCACAGAACTTCTTCCAGCCGATAGGAAGCCTTGTTGACCATAATACTGTCAGGTTCGGCTCCGGAGCGGTGCCTAAGTTGTTCAGTGTGTTAAGGTAACGGAAGGACATCTTGGAAACCAGGGTACGTCCGTCTACACCCATACCGCCTAAGGACTCTGTTACCCAAACCGGGTCGCCGGCGAAAATCTGGTTGTACTCCGGTGTACGTGCAAACTTCACAAGACGCAGCTTCATAATGAAGTGGTCAATAAACTCCTGAATCTGCTCCTCGGTGTACTTGCCGGAAGCTAAATCTCTCTCAGCGTAGATATCCAGGAATGTAGCTGTACGTCCAAGGGACATTGCAGCACCGTTTTGCTCCTTTACTGCTCCCAGATATCCGAAGTATGTCCACTGAATTGCCTCCTTGACATCTGTAGCCGGCTTGGAAATATCAAAGCCATAAGACTCAGCCATCTTGGTAAGCTCTTTCAGTGCTTTAATCTGCTCGGAAATCTCTTCCTTGCCACGGATAACGTCATCCGTATAAATGGTTCCAAAGGATTCCTTCTGCTCTAACTTATCCTGAATCAAACGGTCAGTTCCGTAAAGGGCAACTCTTCTGTAGTCGCCGATAATACGACCGCGTCCGTATGCATCCGGAAGACCGGTAACGATGTGGTTGCTGCGGCACTTTCTAATCTCAGCATCATAAACATCAAATACACCTTCATTATGTGTCTTTCTGTGCTTAGAGAAGAAGTCGATAACCTCAGGGTCAACCTTATAACCGTTATCCTCACAAGCCTTCATAGCCATACGAAGACCACCGTACACGTTCATGCCTCTCTTGAAAGGCTTATCTGTCTGGAAACCAACGATAGTCTCCTTGGACTTGTCAAGATATCCTGGGCCATGGGAGGTTAATGTAGAAACAACCTTGGTATCCATATCAAGGACACCGCCTGCTTCTCTTTCCTTTTTTGTCAAATCCATAACCTGTGCCCACAAATCCTTTGTGTTCTGGGTAGGTCCTGCCAGGAAGCTGTCATCACCCTCATATGG
>CAMWOF010000172.1 GCA_947175805.1 uncultured Clostridiaceae bacterium | reverse complement strand
CTTTTTAATCGTCTCACACAGCACCTCAAAGCTTTCTCCCCGCACCTGCTCCAAAGCTGCCTTCACCACACCGGGACCACTGACGCCTACATTGATAATCTTATCTGCCTCCGTCACGCCGTGGAACGCTCCCGCCATAAACGGGTTGTCATCCGGCGCATTGCAAAAAACAACAAACTTAGCATTACCGATACAGTCCTGCTTCCTGGTCAACTGAGAAGTCTCAAGAATCATCTCTCCCAGCAGACGCACCGCATCCATGTTAATGCCTGTCTTTGTGGAACCCACATTAACGGAGCTGCACACATAGGAGGTCTCGGAAAGTGCCTGCGGAATAGAGCGGATTAACAGCTCATCGGAGGCTGACATCCCCTTAGAAACCAACGCCGAATAACCGCCGATAAAGTTTACACCGCAGGTATCTGCCGCCCTGTCTAATGCATGTGCCAGCTTCACGTAATCATCACTGGATTTACAGACGGATGCGCCCACCAGCGCAATAGGCGTAATTGAAATTCGCTTATTTACAATCGGCACGCCAAATTCCATGCCGATTTCATCCCCTGTTTTTACCAGGTCCTTTGCAGAGGAGGTAATCTTTTCATAAATCAGGTCACAGGTAGCGTCCACATTCCCGCCCACACAGTCCAGCAGAGAAATGCCCATGGTAATGGTGCGCACATCCAAATTCATTTTATCTATCATCTGATTGGTTTCAATTACTTCTTTTATATCAATCATAACTGCTTTGCGTCCTTTCTAGAATATTAATAATAGCACATTAAATTCTATGCATTTTATTGAATATATCTTCATGCTGTACACGGATAAGCACGCCAATTTCTTCGCCGATTTGATTTAGTTCTTTGGAAATAGCAGCCAAATCCTTCGCCGTTTCCTCTGCATTCACAATCATCATCATATTAAAATAACCCTGCACAATCGTTTGGGAAATGTCCAAAATATTTATCTGATTCTCCGCTAAATAGTTACAAACCTTAGCAATAATCCCAACCTTGTCCGTACCTACTACCGTAATGATTGTCTTCTTCATGTAAAAACCTCCATATTTCATTTAACGCTGCTAACATCACAACAATAGGATTCTATCATATTTTTACCTTTAATACTATGAAAATTTTCTCTAAAATAAAATGAAATAAAAAAAGGCAGCTAATACAGCCGCCCATGACCGACAACTTACCGCTCAATCAGTCCATATTCTTTATACTTTTCGAGCATCATTTTATAAAGCATACGGTTTCCAAAATACTGGCGGTAAGTTGCGGACTTTTCTTTTCCTGCCGCTTTTAGCTTTTCCATCTGGGCTGTTTCATAATCCGACTGCTTCCTGATATCAGAAAGCATCTTCTCAAATGCTTCTAATCGTTCCATAATCCCTCCTAAAGCTTATGCTGATGTCTCCTCCAGCCTGTCTAACGTCTGTTCCATTACCTCAAAATACTGTGCAAAGGTCTTTTTACAGCAGGAGGGATTTAAAATAACCACACCCTCTGTCCGAAGCCCGGTCAATGCAAAGGACATGGCAACCCTGTGGTCATCATAAGTCTCTATTTCACTGCCCGTCGGCGTTCCCGGATAAATAACCACCCCATCCTTTTGCTCCTCCACCCGGACACCCAGGGCAGAAAGATTATGTACGATTGCCTGGATTCTGTCACATTCCTGCAGACGGATATGGGAGATGCCTGTTATGGTAATCGGGGCATCTGCAAAGGGCGCAATTGCCGCCAACGTTAATGCCTGGTCGGAAAAGGCAGACATGTCTACGCAAAAGCCTCCTTTTAAATGCCCATCACTCCTGCCGGATACAAGTATATTCCCAGGAGAAGCCACACGAAATTCTGTATTGCCGCTTTCAGCAGACAAAACCTTATCTGTGCCGTCCAAGGTTTCAATTTTGCAGCCCATGCGCTCTAATACCTTAAAAAATGCCACATCCCCCTGCAGCATATTGGAGGTTACCCCCCGCACCGAAACCCGTGTACCCAGCACTGCTGCCAAAGCATAAAAGTATGCCGCCGCCGACATATCCGGCTCCACATCATAAGTCAGAGCCCGATAGCTGTCCATGCCCGAAAAAACATACCGGATTTGGCACTGTCCTTCCGCATCTCCTTCCAAAACAGCATTTTCCTGTTCCATTGTCTCCTTTTCCACACAGATACCAAAGGACTTCATCATATCTGCTGTCATATCCACATAGCTTAAGCCATGGCTGCCCGTGACCCTGATTTGGGCCCGCTTATGCAGCGTGCCTACAGCAATCATCAGGGCACTTAAAAACTGTGAGCTTTTGTCAATATTTACAGTGAAGCAGTCCGGTATTTGCGCGTTGTTGCGTGCCCCTTTGATATAGAGCGGGAAATGCCCTTCCTGCTCCGGGCAGGACACCTCTGCCCCGGCAGCCCGCAGCGTATCAATCAGCGGCTGCATGGGCCGTTTTTTCATCTGCTCCGAGGCGTTTACGGTGTATTCCCCGTCAGAAAATGCCAGCAGCGCCACGAGAAACCGGGCAGCGGTTCCCGCACTGCCCACATAAATTTCTGCGCTCTTTTTGGGTATGTCCCCGCCGAAACCAGTCAGCGTAACCGTGCTGCCAAGCCCGCCCTCAGAAACCATATCCACAGGAAAGCCAAGTCCCCGGAGACATTCTATAAAATGCATGGCATCATCACTGGTAAGACAGCCCTTTAATGTGCTGGTTCCTCTAGCCATAGCCGCCAGTAAAAGCGCCCTGTTCGTAATGGACTTTGAACCGGGTACAGCGACCTCAACAATGTTTTTCCTGTTTATTTTTTTTGGACATGTAACCCTATAAATATTTTCTGCCATTTTTATATCCCGCTTTCAAATTTAAATTAATAAATATTTTTACGCACTCTCCATACATCATAAAAAACTCCCGCCTGCCACTAATAACAGACGGGAGTTTTTCATATATTCCTCACTTAAATCTGCATACCGCCGTCTACACTGATTACTTGGCCGGTAATATAAGAAGCCTTCTTAGATGCAATATAGGCAACAAGCTCTGCAATATCCTGGGACTGCCCCACCTTCTTTAATGAAATATGCTCCAGTGCCTTTTCTTTTGCGCTGTCCTCTAAATCATAGGTCAACTGGGACTCAATCAGCCCCGGTGCAATGGCGTTCACCGTAATTCCCTTTGGTCCTAGTTCCTCTGCCAGCGCCTTGGTTAGACCAATCACGCCGGATTTGGATGCAGCATAACAGGACTGCCCCACATTGCCGAGCAGGCTGGTAATCACGGATGTAATATTGATAATCCTGCCACTCTCCTGCCCAATCATGTACTTGGAAGCGCACTGAATACAGTTAAAGGTTCCCTTCAGGTTCGTTCCCATGACATTGGCATAATCTTCCTCTGTGATATCCTCAATTTTCTTATCCAGAGTTACACCGGCATTATTTACCAGAATATCAATGGTGCCATAGGTCTCCACAATATGGGCAAACATTTCCTTCACAGCAGAATAGTCCGATACGTCACAGCCATATGCCTCTGCCTTACCGCCTGCAGCAATAATCGTTGTTACGACCTCTGCAGCCAGTGCCTTATTGCTCTTATAATTTACAATTACAACAGCCCCCTGCTTACCTAATTTAATCGCCGTTTCTTTACCGATACCCCGGCTGGCGCCGGTCACAAGCGCAACCTTTCCCTTTAACATTTGTAAGCCTCCTTTATGCTACGTCAATTATAAATCTATACCCTTCGCTGACAGATAATCCATAATATCCCTCACTGTCAAAAGCTTTTCCAAATCATCGGAAGGAAATTCCACATCATATGCTTCCTCAAGAGCCATAACCAGCTCATAAAGGTCCAGGGAATCTGCCTCCAAATCATCCTTAAAACTAGAATCCTCATGAATCTCAGCAGCGTCAATACTTAACTGCTCTGAAATAATGCTTACAAGCTTTTCAAACATGATTAAATCTCCTTTAACTATAAAATATTAAAATGGGCGCAGGAACAATCTACCAACCCTATTTCAGTTAAACTATACTAGGTATGATGTTTCTTGTCAACAACTCATGTGTACTTTATCAAAACTTATCAAAACTTAACAGTATACTCTATTCAAACTTGAGAAAAAATGCCCTAAGTAAAATATACCAGCTCCTCCTCTGGCTCCTTATCAGGAGTCACCTCTTTTGCATAGAGTGCAGGGCCATCGCCCTGAAAGTCCTCATAATATTCCGTCTTAATGGTGGCGGTTACATGTACCCACTCACGGTCCTTTAAATTCTTTGCCCCGTCCCAATAGCACTTAAAGCCGATAAAGGCAATATCATCGGCACAGCAGGTCATGGCAAATCTGCCCGGCACAAAGGTTTCCTTTCCGTACTGCTTCGGCTTATAGACCATCGCCTTAAAGCTGACTGTCTTGCCCACGTATTTCTCCGGGTGGTCCGCAGCATCAATATAAAACAGTCCAAAATCCTCATCCTCCAAGGAAATTTCATCCTGAGTCACATCGTACGGAAGCTCAATCTCTCCCTCGTCCATCTCCGCCATGCCGTCCTTGCCTTCAAAAATAATCTGAGCACGCCGGTTCACGGATTTTACAATCTTTCTATAATTATTTTTGTCCGTATTTTCATCACAGCGGTTAAAAATAATCATATCTGCACCGGTAAACTGTTCCATAATCATAGCCTTCATATTGTTCAGGTACAAATCAAAGGTCTCTGCATTGATAAAGGATATGACCTGCACTACCGTCCAGCCTTTTGGCACACGAATCTGGAATAGCTTTTCTAATTTCCATGTACCATTATACTCAATCATCACCCGCACAGGCTCATATTTATCCTGCAAATCCAGAAGATATTGTGTCTCTAACTGCGTCTCCTCAAGAAAAACAACGTCAATATTACGTTTTTTTAAGGCTTCCTTATCATATTCCTCAAGACCTTCCTCGCATACAAGGAGCAGGGTCTTATCCCCCTCTGTAAAATCCCTGTCAATTAAGGTTTCTTTGGCGAAGGTGGTTTTGCCGCTCTCCAAAAATCCCATAAACAGATAAACCGGTATTTCCTTTGGTACTCCACTTGGTCTCATACGCTTCTCCTTCTATTCATAATTAAAATTAAGGCAACCGCCTATAGTCCAAACAACTGCTCCAATTTTTCTTCCTTCAATTCGCTGCCAATAACGCAGAGCTTACCGGTATAATCCGGCTCTCCCTTGCGGATTTCATATTCTTCCGGCGTCAAATCAAAATAACTCCAACCGCCTTCGGTATCTGGCACAATGCCCTTTGCACGGAGAATGATGCCGTATTCAGAGCCATTTGCCAGTTTATCCAAAATCTGCTCCAATTCTGCGTCTGCAAACTTTTTCGGTGTCTCCCTGCCCCAGCTTGTAAATACATCATCCGCATGATGATGATGGTGGTGGTCATGACCACAGCCGCAGTCGTGCTCATGATGATGCTCATGCCCCTCATGGTCGTGCTCGTGATGATGCTCATGCACATCTTGGTCATCCGACTCATGTAGATCTTTAGCATCCTGGTCTGGCGAGAGAAGTATAAAAAAATCGGGGGGGGGGGGCGGTT
>CAMWOF010000171.1 GCA_947175805.1 uncultured Clostridiaceae bacterium | reverse complement strand
ATCTTTTACTAAATGGCAAATATTACTTTTATATATTTCAAAATCTCTTGAATCTGGCGTTTCCTCATTTTCCCTAAAACATTCTGCCAAAAGTTCTTCCATCGCCACATTGAGCGTTTTCGCCAATTTATATATCGTTTCTGCCGTACACTTTTCAATTCTCGTCTTTCCCTTAACAATATCCAACAAGGTAGTATATGGCACACTGCTTTCTTTTGCACATTGATAAACAGAAAGCTGCTTTTCTCTCAATAAACTAGTCAACTCCATTTCTTTTCTCTCCATTTCATTGATTCTTTTAGTATTGATTATAACGGTGTACCGTAACAATGTCAACAAATTTGAAATTTGTAATTAATAGCAAAATCCCTGCAAACGGTATTGCTATACCATTTACAGGGATTTCCTTTTCTTTATAACTTTATCTGCAAAAGCCAGCAATTATTTCATCTGTTTTGCGAACTTTCACCTTTGCATGTTCCGGTCACATATATCCAAAACTATGTGTTTTACTGGCTTTGCAAAGATTTTTAATAGTTCTAAATCAATGCCTTTTGAAGCGCATCCCCAAATTTCTAATTTATAATACTTTACATATTCCTATCACATCTTTAGTTAATCATTATATTGACATCTTCAATCTAAAGAATGCTCTACTTTATCCAAACGCCATTGCAATCAGCTTATCAATAACATTAATAAAAGTCTCTGTATGCTTCGCTGCAATATTAAATTTCTGTTTTTTATACTCATTATAAATTGACTCCAAGCGAAATTTTAATTTCTTAAATCCATTAACTGTTTTTTCTATATCCACATCCGACATACTGGTATAATGATCCCACATTTCATCAAAATATCGAGAAAACACACATTTAGAAACATTATCTTCCTTCTGAAAAGCATCTGCCATTACTTCTGCCATCTCATGCCTAAAATAATCAAACCGCTTATTATGTGATTCAGAAAAAGCCCGTTCGGAATTTTCCTTACATAACCCTTCAGAACAACCTTTCTTGCCAATAAAAATCATGCACTAACATTTTAACCACAAATAAAATTTATCCTTTGTAATCCAATATCTTTTGCAAAAAATGTACGTCTTTTGATTCCTGAACTATATGCATTTTTTTATGGCAGTTCGGACATAAGGCCACTGTATTGTTTATACTGTCCTCCCCTCCGTTTGATAACCACACAACATGGTGTATTTCTAAATATGGATTCCCGTCCTTATCCAGAAAGGGTGCCATTTCTCCACATAACTCACAGTATTTACCAGCCCTTCTTTTAGTATAAGCAGAAACAAATACACTTCTATTGTATTGCTTTGTTTTTATTTCTCTTACTTCTGGATTCCTTTTAGAAGAACTTCTTGCCAGTTTCTCTAGTTCCTGCATTGAAATCTTCTGAATAACTTTAGTTAATTCTTCATCAGAAGTCTGAATCTTATCAATTTTATGGATATACTCTGATAATTCGGGTTTAAATCGCTCGATTCTGCATGAACCCTGCATATTCCCGTAATAACCATTCTTTCTAAGATTATTGAGAGAAAGTTGTTGTAATAAAAAATACTCGCATAGTGGTTCAAGTTCAATAAATGGACCGTCATACGTTATCCCAGAATCACAATACGCTGAATCATCAATAATGCTATCTTCCCTCCGCACATCCGTCACTTTACATTTCCAACGTATTGCCTTCACTGGAGCTGCTTCATACAAATATACAATATCTCCAGTATTTATATTGGTCAGATTTATATTCTGTACCCACTCAATCCTGCCAAGGTTACGAAGAGCATCATTGACTCTAAATGCATCTTTCCCTCTTTCATTATAGGGCAGTATCCATTCTGTCATACTTTAAATCCCCTTTTTCAACTATTTGAAATATTCTATCATACATTCCATACTATTTCTAGCAGCATATGCACAAAAACCCCTGCAAATGACATTCTCATATCACTTACAAGGGTTCTTCTTGAAATCGCTATTCGTCTATTCTCGACAAATTTCTACTGTCCCATCTGTGCAGCAACCTCTGCCGCAAAGTCCTCGTTCTTCTTCTCCAAGCCCTCTCCTGTTTCAAAACGGATAAACCTCCGAATGGCAAGCTTACAGCCCTCAGCCTTGGCAACCTCCTCCACATACTTGGAAACAGACTGCTTGCCGTCCTCTGCCTTCACATAAACCTGGTCTAACAGGCAGATTTCCTTTAATTCCTTATTGATGCGGCCCATAACCATGCCATTAATAATCTTGTCGTTTGCATCCGGCTTCTCATTTCTTGCTTCCTGGGCGAGAATCTCCTTCTCCTTCTCGATATATGCCTGGTCAACCTCATCCTTACTGGTATACTTCGGACTCATGGCTGCCGCCTGCATAGCCACATTTCTTAAACACTCCTTCACGGCATCACTGTTGGAGTCGGTGTCAGCCTCAACTAAAACACCAATCTTGCCGCCTGCATGGATATAGGAAACCACCATACCGTCGGTGCTTACCTTCTCAAAACGGCGGATGCTTAAATTCTCCCCAATGGTAGCAATCATAGATGCCAGATAATCCTTCACTGTAGCGGAAGCATCCTGCGCTGCCGGCTCTGCCATCAACGCATCCATATCTGCCGCACTGCTCTCTAAAATCTGTGCAGCAACCTCTTTTACATAGGTCTGGAACTTTTCGTTCTTTGCCACAAAATCAGTCTCTGAGTTCACCTCTACCATGGAGGCCTTCTTTCCATCCTCCGATACCACTGTAGTGACAATACCCTCTGCCGCAATTCTGTTTGCCTTCTTGGCAGCCTTGGCAAGTCCGTTCTCACGCAGCCACTCTACTGCCTTATCCATATCTCCGTCGGTCTCGGTAAGCGCTTTCTTACAATCCATCATACCTGCACCGGTCATCTCTCTTAATTCTTTTACTTCCTTTGCCGAAATAGCCATTTTTCATAAACCTCCGTATATTTTACTTAAAAGAAAGCCTCAGCCTGCTGGCTGAGGCTTATATCCCGAAAATTACTATATATTATGCTTCCTCTGCGAGCTCCTCATCTTCCTCCTCGGCAGTCCCAGCATCCATACCCTGATTTGCCTCGATTACGGCATCTGCCATCTTGGCCACAATCAGCTTCACTGCTCTGATTGCGTCATCATTGCCTGGAATCACATAATCTAACTCCTCCGGATCACAGTTGGTATCAGCGATACCAACAAGCGGAATACCGAGTGCATGTGCCTCCTGAATACAGATTCTCTCCTTGCGCGGGTCAACCACAAAAATCATATCCGGAGCGCCGCCCATCTCCTTAATACCGCCAAGGTTTCTGGAAAGCTTATCCATCTCCTTCTTAATCTGGGTAACCTCCTTCTTAGGAAGCACCTCAAAGGTTCCGTCCTCTTCCATCTTCTCATACTTCTTCAGAGTAGCGATACGGGTCTCAATGGTTCTCCAGTTAGTCAGCATACCGCCTAACCATCTCTCGTTCACATAAAACATCCCGCAACGCTCTGCCTCAGACTTGATAGAATCCTGTGCCTGCTTCTTCGTGCCGACAAACAGAATCTTGCCGCCGTCTGCCACACAGTTCTTGATTGCCGCATAGGCTTCATCCACCATGCCTACAGACTTCTGCAGGTCAATGATATAAATACCGTTGCGCTCTGTGTAGATGTATGGAGCCATCTTAGGGTTCCATCTTCTTGTCTGATGTCCAAAATGTACACCAGCCTCCAATAACTGCTTCATTGAAATAACACTCATTGTTATACCTCCATGGTTCTTTCTTCCGCAGATTTCCTGCTCCGGTTTACCGAACTCCGGCACCATACCGTTCATCCATCTGCGTGTATTATTTTTACCGCAGACTATTTTAACACATAAAAAAAGTGCTGACAAGCACTTTTCAAGACAAAATAACATTTTCAGGCCAAAAATAACATTTTTACACCTAAAAAATGGACAGCATATTTATTTTGTTTTTGTGATTATCTTAGCCAATGTCTTATAAGAATCAGAGCTTTTCACCACATATGTACCGATGCGGATTTTCGTGGAATAACCGTTCTTGTCCAGATAGCTGTCAAAATCATGAGCATCCTCTATAATGCCCTCTCGCTGTAAAAGCGCTGCCACAGAAGAGGAATCCATCCCTCTCTTCACGGTGATGGTTTTTGTCACCACGCCATCCTCCGTATTTCCAGCCGTATCCTGTGAACCATCCTCCGCAGTCTCCGGCGCTTCCGTTTCCGTTGGCGGTTTTGTCTCCGTCTTATCTGCAGTTGTTGGCTGCTTCTCCTGCGGCTCTTGACGGTTCTCCGTAGTCGTTACCGTTTCTGTTGTCCTCTCCGTCTCGGCCTTGGACATATCTTGACCCTGCTCTTTTGTTGTCGGCTCCCCTGTATGACTGCCATCCATATCCGGGGCAGTCTGTAAATTCTCCGGCGTACCCGCTTCCTCTGATGTATCTCCGGAAGTGGATGCCTCCTTAAGCACCTTATCCAGACTGGATTCCTCTTCCACCATACCGAGCTGCTTTGCCCTGGCAATGACTTCTTCGTCCGTAAACAGCTTGTTCGGGCTGGTCTCATACGCAGCAAATATAATCAATGTACAAAAGAGAATCCCAACACCCAGGCCTCTCATAAAATACTTGAATTTCATTGTTGACACTCCTAATCAATACATAGTCATGCATCATATAAATCCACAACCAGCTTCACCTCGCCTACACCCAGGCCAAGCTGTCTGGCAATTTCTATCATGCCCATACCACTTCTCTTTAATTCCAGTATAATCTCATTGACGCTGTCACCTTCATTTTTCGCAGACATCTGTTCTGTTGGCAGCTCTTCCGAAGCCGCCTCCTTCACATCCTGTACCGTCTCCTCAAATAAATCCACAGCCCTTCTGGAATCCTCAGCAGCCCGGATAGCCTCCTCCACTGCCCGCTGGGACTGATCTGCAGTTTCCTTCATCTCCTGCTTCATCACATCCACCTGTTCAACCAACAGTTTCAGCTCTTTCTCCTTATCCCCCAGCATGCTGTATAAAAACATGACTTCCTTATGGGTCTTTTCTATCTCTTCATACACGGATACTGCATAATCTCCCAGCGCAAGCATTTTTTCATTCGAGATGGCGGCGAGCTGCTCTCCCACCTGGTATACCATCTGATCACAATAATACTTAACCTCGTTTTCCACATCCTGGTGAAGCTTCTCCTTCTGATTGTCAGTCAAGGTAATCTCCAGCTCAGGGTCATCCTCATCCTCGTACTCATTCATAGAATCCGAAACTGCCTCCGATATAAAAAAGCTTGCAAATATGAAAATTAGCCCGATTACAATTAGTGTGATTACTGTCCCTGTCATTTCCAACCTCTATATCTGTATGTTAAAATTTTCTCTTCTCTGCTGCTCCTGCGTAGATTCTTCATCCTCTGCATCCTCACCGGAATCAGAACGCTTTTTCTTTTTCCGGCGGTTCACATACTTGTTGCGTCCCTCTTCCTTCGCATCATAATTATACTGCGTCAGCTCCAGAGTATCCTTCGGTATCACCGTGTCCTTCGCCTGCTCTACATGCTTTTCCATGGTCTGTGTCGCCTGGGTATTTTCCACGGCAGCCC
>CAMWOF010000170.1 GCA_947175805.1 uncultured Clostridiaceae bacterium | reverse complement strand
CATGAATACACATTCAATATTCGGCTTTTTGCAAGTATTTTTTATTGAAAATACAGAGGCCGGATGAGAGTATTTTTACGAGGTAATGTATAATGAGAAAAGAGATTTTTAAGGGTTCTATTATGTTTTTGGCGGGTGTCGGACTGGCGCTTGGCAGTCAGGCATATGATGAATATCAGGCTGTGTCCTCAGAGAAGCAGGCGGTTTCCTTTGAGCAGTCAGAGATTTCCGTGGTCAGCCATCAGGTTCAGACGAGCAATACAAATGTTCCATCCACAGAAGCGGATGTGCAGGTATCTTCCTTAGATAAGAAAACCGTTGAGGCGGATGTACCTGCTGCCAGAGCGGATAATGAAACTGCCAGTGTAGATAAGCCTGCTGCCGGGACGGAGGATGAGGTTATCGGTGCAGATGCGGCGTCTTTAGAGGATGTTTCCGAGCGGGATACCGTACAGAAGCAAGATGCAGATTTGGACTCTGACAGTGTATATTACAACAGCGTTAAGGCGGACAATGAGATGCAGAAGCTGTTGCAGCTCAAGGTGCCATATGGTCTTCAGGATTTAGAAAATATGGCTGTCTCCTATGTAAACAAGTTGAATGTCAGGTCAGAAGCGGATGTGGAGGCTTCCGTTGTAGGTGTTTTGATGGAAGGTCAGGTTGTCCGCGTGTTATCGATTGGTGAGGAATGGACGAAAATATCAACTGGCATTGTTGAGGGTTATGTCAGCAATGAATATCTGTGTACAGGGATTTCTGCCATATTATATATTGAAGAGAATTATGATTACGTGGCAGTTCCTACCGTACCTTCCCTGCGTGTCAGAACTGAGATGAGCACGGATTCCGAGATTGTAAAGAGTGTAGATGCATATACGCAGATGCCTGTAAGAAAAATTGAAGATACATGGTTAGCTGTATCTTTAGAGGACGGTACAAACGGTTATGTGGCTGCGGAGTATGTAGAGACAAAATGGAATTTTGACAGCTGCATCATTTCCAATATGGAAAATGAAGACGACGAGGATGAAGCGCCGGTGGCGGACAGTACGGAAGATGAAGTAAAGGAAGAAGAAAATAAGACCACCGAAGAGAAGAAGACTACGGAGGAGAAGAAGACCACCGAGGAAAAGAAGACCACGGAGGAGAAGAAGACTACCGAAGAAAAGAAGACTACAGAGGAGAAGAAAACCACCGAGGAAAAGAAGACTACGGAAGAGAAAAAGACCACCGAAGAGAAGAAGGATAAAGATAAGAAGGACGATAAGGATGATAAGGACGCTGATATTAAAGCGAAGGGTCAGGAAGTTGTGGATTATGCGAAGCAGTTTATCGGCAATCCTTATAAGGCAGGTGGCACCAGCTTAACAAAGGGTGCAGATTGTTCCGGATTTACCCAGAGTGTATATAAGCATTTTGGTTATTCTCTGAGCAGAACTACCAAGGGACAGCGGTCGGACGGAAAAAAGGTCAGCATGGATGATATTATTCCAGGAGATTTGATTTGCTATTCCGGTCATGTAGGTATTTACATCGGCGGTGGACAGATTGTACACGCAAGCACGCCGAAGGGCGGTATTAAGATTGGCAACCTTTATTATGCGACGCCGGTCTGCGCAAGAAGAATTGTGAAATAATTATATACAGGATTTTGGCATGGGAGTTCCGCTTGCAAACGGGACTCCCATTGTTTTTCTTTTTAACAGCATTGTTTTTCTTTTTTGGCAACTTTCACAAGGAAATGGGAAAATCTGCAAATAATTTGAAAAATATAGCAAAAAGCACTTCAAATAAGCCAAAAATATGTTATAATATTGGAAGTGCTGACGGGTAGGGGTCATACTGCCCCCAGTAAAATAAAGACACGTAGGAGGTAATTTAAAAATGGCAACAAAATGGGTGTATATGTTCGACGAAGGTAACATGACCATGCGGAATCTTCTCGGTGGCAAGGGTGCCAATCTTGCAGAGATGACTGACATTGGACTTCCTGTACCTCAGGGCTTTACCATTACGACAGAGGCTTGTACGCAATATTATGAGGATGGACGTAAGATTAATGACGAGATTATGTCACAGGCTATGGACGGCGTTAAGAAGATGGAGGAGATTAACGGCAAGAAGTTTGGCGATTTAAAGAATCCATTATTAGTTTCTGTTCGTTCCGGCGCGAGAGCTTCTATGCCTGGTATGATGGATACGATTTTGAATCTTGGTTTGAATGACGAAGTAGTTGAGGCTATGATTGCCGGCAATCCGGATCCTGGCTTTAAGCGTTTTGTATATGATTCCTATAGACGTTTCATTCAGATGTTCTCTGATGTTGTTATGGAGGTTGGCAAGAAGTATTTCGAGCAGCTGATTGACAAGATGAAGGAGGAGAAGGGCGTTAAGTTTGACGTAGAGCTGACTGCAGATGATTTGAAGACGCTGGCAGAGCAGTTCAAGGCTGAGTACAAGAACCAGTTGGGCACAGACTTCCCTTCAGACCCTGTAGAGCAGTTAAAGCTGGCTATTGAGGCTGTTTTCCGTTCATGGGACAACCCTCGTGCGAATGTATACCGTCGTGACAACGATATCCCGTATTCATGGGGTACTGCTGTAAACGTAATGCCTATGGTATTTGGTAACCTGAACAATGAGTCCGGCACAGGTGTTGCATTTACCCGTGATCCTGCTACTGGCGAGAAGAAGCTGATGGGCGAGTTCCTGATTAATGCACAGGGCGAGGACGTAGTTGCCGGTGTTCGTACACCGATGCCGATTGCCCAGATGGAGAAGGAGTTCCCAGAGGCATATGCAGAGTTTATTAAGGTTTGTGAGACATTGGAGAATCACTACCATGACATGCAGGATATGGAGTTTACGGTGGAGAACAAGAAGCTCTATATGTTACAGTGCCGTAACGGTAAGAGAACCGCACAGGCTGCTTTACAGATTGCCTGCGATTTGGTAGATGAAGGACACAAGACAGAAGAAGAGGCAGTCGCTATGATTGACCCTCGTAACTTAGATACATTGCTTCACCCACAGTTTGATGCGGCTGCATTGAAGGCAGCTACTCCGATTGGCAAGGGTCTTGGCGCTTCTCCGGGTGCTGCCTGCGGTAAGGTTGTATTTACTGCTGATGACGCAGAGGCTTGGAATGCAAGAGGCGAGAGAGTGGTATTGGTAAGACTGGAGACTTCTCCGGAGGATATCACAGGTATGAAGGCTTCTCAGGGTATCTTAACCGTTCGTGGCGGTATGACAAGCCATGCTGCCGTTGTTGCCCGTGGTATGGGTACCTGCTGTGTATCCGGCTGTGGCGATATCAATATGGATGAAGAGAACAAGAAGTTTACCTTGGGCGGACAGACCTTCAACGAGGGCGACTACATTTCCATTGACGGTACGACAGGTAATATCTATGCCGGTGATATCCCGACAGTAGATGCTTCCATCGCTGGCACATTTGGACGTGTTATGGCGTGGGCAGATAAGTACAGGACATTAAAGGTTCGTACAAATGCAGATACACCTGCAGATGCTAAGAAGGCTCGCGAGTTAGGTGCAGAGGGTATCGGTCTTTGCCGTACAGAGCATATGTTCTTCGAGGAAGACAGAATCGCAGCATTCCGTGAGATGATTTGTTCTGATACAGTAGAGGAGAGAGAGGCTGCACTGGAGAAGATTCTTCCATATCAGCAGGGAGACTTCAAGGCTCTTTATGAGGCACTTGAGGGCAATCCGGTTACCATCCGTTTCTTAGACCCACCGCTTCATGAGTTCGTTCCTACAGAGGAGGCTGATATCAAGAAGCTGGCTGATTCCCAGGGCAAGTCTGTGGAGGATATTAAGAATATTATCGCTTCCCTGCATGAGTTTAACCCGATGATGGGACACAGAGGCTGCCGTCTTGCGGTAACCTATCCTGAGATTGCAAAGATGCAGACAAAGGCTGTTATCCGCGCTGCTATCGAGGTAAAGAAGGCACATGCTGACTGGAATGTGAAGCCAGAGATTATGATTCCGCTCGTATGTGAGATTAAGGAGTTAAAGTTTGTAAAGAAGGTTGTTGTAGAGACTGCTGACGCTGAGATTCAGGCTGCCGGTGTTGACTTAGAGTACGAAGTAGGTACGATGATTGAGATTCCGAGAGCTGCCCTGACAGCAGATGAGATTGCAAAGGAAGCTGACTTCTTCTGCTTCGGTACAAACGACCTGACACAGATGACATTTGGCTTCTCCCGTGATGATGCTGGTAAGTTCTTAAATGCTTACTACGACACCAAGATTTTTGAGAATGACCCATTTGCTAAGTTAGACCAGACAGGCGTTGGCAAGCTGATGGAGATGGCTATCAAGCTTGGTAAGCCGGTGAACAATAAGCTTCACGTTGGTATCTGCGGTGAGCATGGCGGTGATCCTTCATCTGTAGAGTTCTGCCATAAGATTGGTCTGGATTACGTTTCATGTTCTCCATTCCGTGTGCCGATTGCAAGACTTGCAGCAGCACAGGCAGCGATTGCAAATAAATAGGAGTTTTGCTCCTTTTGTTACGAAGCACTATTCATTTCGATGAGATTTGCAAAAACAAATTTCATAGGAAATGGTAGTTGAAATAGCAAAAAAGTTATAAAAGAGTATGAGATAGACCTTGTAGAGGAAAGAAATTTCCTTTACAGGGTCTTTTTTTGGCAAAATTATTGTTTTTTATGGAGATAAAGTTTGCAAAATGATATTTGGATATATTTCTGACATTACACAGATGGGTAATCATTTACACTATGATGAAATAATATCCTGTGTAATATTTGCGAACAGGCGGTGTGTCAAATCAGCCATATACTGTGGTGATTCTGGATGATCGGCAGAAAGCCATGCCGTTGTCATTCCAACTAAGCCGGTGAGACAGAAAGTGTAAGTGTAGATTAAGTCTGGAGTATTTCTGGGAAACTGCGCTGCAAGAGAATCAAATACGGTCTCTGAAATCAATTTCTCTGTCCGCTCTACAAATGCCATGTCTCCGTGCGGCCCAAGTAAAGCGTTACAAATCTCACGGTTTTCTTCTAGGTAAGAAAAGATGTGTACAATAAATGCCTGTGCTTTACTGCTGGCGAAGGACTCGATTGGATTCTTTTCAATTGAGCCTTTTATCTCATCCATGATTTCCTGTTCAATGCTTTCTAACATTTGATAAATATCTTCATAATGAAGATAGAAAGTAGAGCGGTTAATATCTACTTCATCTACCAGTTCTGTGACCGTGATTTCACGGATATTCTTTTTTTGCATAAGCCGTGCAAGACCTGCGCGAAGTTGTGCACGTGTCTTTCGGATGCGTCGATCTATTTTTTCTGCCATAAAATTCATCCTTTCCCATTAAAAATAGCTTAAGTAATTGTTAAATGCCTATTTGAACAAAGATAATAGACAAAATGTCGGAAATATATCTGTTAATAAGCAAAACGAGGTGTAATTAATGGTTGTTTTGTCCTGATAGGTTAAGTATAATACAAACAAATATAAAAATCAACAGTGTGTTTATTAATGGAGGTGATTTCCACTAAACGAATGGATATTGATTAACAGAGATATAATCTATTAATAGTGGTGGTGTTGGGCTAATAGAGGGCTTTGGTGAAAGATACCATTTA
>CAMWOF010000169.1 GCA_947175805.1 uncultured Clostridiaceae bacterium | reverse complement strand
AGCACATCGGGTCAGAGAAGTGGAACTTTGACATCGCATGATGCAGTGGTGCAGGAGCGCAAGAACAAAACCTCCCATATAGGGGGACATGCACTGCCGACGGCAGATATCAGGCGGCACAGTATGACGGAGCACACAGGAAACCTCCATGCGTCGGAAAGAACAAGCTTATCCCAGGATGGAGGAACAGGGAGAAGAAATAGTAAGAAGTAAAATATGGATTCTCTATTTTGTGAACCATTTTAACAGTGCGGCTGTATATTCTGCCAGGGAGAAGCCGGTTTCTTCTATGAGTGCCGTATCGAGGAAGCTGTGCCGCTCCTTATAGGAAGCGCCGTATGTCTTTTCTGCAGGATAATCAAAGGAGGGCAGAAAGCTTCCATTTACCCGCTGATAACAGGTATCCTTTGTTGCCCTTCGGCGGTAATCCTTATCCATATAGACGGCAACGCTTTTATGGATGGCAGTGTCCTCCACCGGCAAATAAAAGTAATCCTTGTAGTTTTCAAAAAACAGGCGCAGCTCACCACGATAGAGGGGGATTTTAATGACTGCTTCTTTTGTATTTGCCGTCAAGGTGACGCGTTGCTTAGTTAAGGCAAGCTTCTTCGGCAGGGATGCCTGAAAGCTGATTTTGACTGCATCCGCCTCGGAAGTATATTGTATATCAGAGACATTTCCCTCAAAGAAGTCTTTATAATATGCAATATCTGAAATGTACAGCATATTTTTGATATCCTCATAATTATGCTGGAAAAGAAGAGAAAAGAGATTTTCATCCCCTGTTTGGAGATATCGGTCATAAACTGCAATCAATTCTCCTCCCGAATAGGTATCTGTCCTGTCAATGCCCAGAAAGGTCTCAATGGTTTTCAGCTTCAGATTGGGCAGCGAAAGTAATTTTTTGTAGGGTCTTATCCATTTATACAGATCTATGCTTTGTATATTTTTAGTATTAAAGATGATATTGTAATGCTCGCATTTTTGATGGATATAGGGAATATCAAAGCCGTCCCCGTTGAAGTGGACAAAATATCTAAACTGCTGTATAAAGTCTGTGAATTCTGTCAGCATAGCACATTCAGAGGCGCCGTCATCGTTAAACCACTGCCCGATTTTCCAACTGTGGTCTTTGTAGTACATACAGCCGATAAAATACAGCTTTGTGGCAACGGCGGCAAAACCGGTTGTTTCGATATCAAAAAAAAGGAGTTGTTCTATGGAAGCATGTCCGGTGAAATAGGCAGCTTGTTCTATATGGGTATCTGTTTCAATAAATTTCATGATGGCTCCTTTCATTTGCAGATGTTCATTTCGTTTGTTGTATCGTCATTTTTAGATAATATATTTAAAGGTAAGACCATGAAAACCTTGAAATGAACTGATAAATAGGCTATACTATTTACACTTGGCGAAGTATTTGCCATATACATTTAGCAGAAAAATACATTGGAGAGGGAGGCAGATCTTTGCTTGCGTATATAAAGGGAACGGTGGAGCAGATAGGTGAGGATTATGTTGTGCTGGAGAACCAGAACATCGGTTTTAGAATTAAAACGCCGGGGTCTGTGATTATGGGCATTCATGGTCTGCATCAACAGGTGACCCTGTATACGTATATGTATGTCAGGGAGGATGAAATCAGCCTTTTCGGTTTTTTGACCAGGGATGCGCTGGAGATATTTAAGCTGTTGATTACGGTAAACGGCGTGGGCCCCAAGGTGGCAAATGCTGTACTGACTGCCATGACAGAGGATGAATTCCGCATGGCTGTGTTAAGCGGAGACGTGAAGGCGATTACCAAGGCAAATGGTCTGGGTGCCAAGGGTGCACAACGTATCATTATGGAGCTGAAGGATAAAATTCAGTTAGAGGATATAACTGGGCTGTCCGACACAGGAGCGCTTACTGCAGGTGATGCTGAGGGCGGTTCTGCCGCAGTGGAAGCAAGTATGGCATTGGTGGCTTTAGGTTATTCTAATACCGAGGCGATGCGGGCGGTTAAGTCGGTTGGCGATACGTCCGGTTTAGATGCGGAGGCAATCGTCAAGCTGGCATTAAAGGTTTTGTTATAGATTGTGCAACGGATGGTTTATGCCAGTGTGCTGCAGGTGTAGTTTGGAGCAGATATGAATAGACGTATGATTACAACGGAGATTACAACTGAAGATATAAAAACAGAGAGCCAGCTGAGGCCGCAGCATTTAAGCGACTATATTGGGCAGAATAAAGTTAAGGAAAATCTTCGTATTTTTATTGAGGCAGCGAAAAACAGAGGCGAGGCGTTAGACCATGTACTGTTTTACGGTCCGCCGGGGCTTGGCAAAACAACACTGGCGTCAATTATTGCCAATGAAATGAATGTGAATCTGAAAATCACATCCGGACCTGCCATTGAAAAGCCTGGGGAGCTGGCTGCAATATTAAACGGGCTGTCGGAAAATGACATCCTTTTTATTGATGAGATTCACCGCTTAAACCGGCAGGTGGAGGAGGTACTGTATCCCGCAATGGAGGATTATGCCATTGACATTATGATAGGAAAAGGACCGGCTGCAAAGTCGATTCGCCTGGATTTACCTAGGTTTACACTGGTGGGAGCCACCACTAGGGCGGGAATGTTGTCGGCTCCGCTGAGGGACAGGTTTGGCGTGGTAGACCGTCTGGAGTTTTATTCTGTGGACGAATTATCCACGATTGTGCGCCGCTCTTCGGAGGTACTTAAAGTAGATATCGACGGGGAAGGTGCGAAGGAGATTGCCAGAAGGGCGAGAGGTACGCCGAGGCTGGCAAACCGCCTGCTAAAAAGAGTGCGGGATTTTGCAGAGGTAAAATATTACGGACAGATTACCGGAGATATTGCAAAAGAGGCTTTGGATAAGCTGGAGGTGGATTCCCTGGGCTTAGACCAGACGGACAGAAATATATTAGAGACAATGATGTTCAAATTTATGGGGCGTCCAGTGGGCTTGGATACGCTTGCCGCAGCGGTAGGTGAGGATGCGGGAACGATAGAGGATGTATACGAGCCTTATATGATAAAGCATGGATTTATTAACAGAACACCAAGAGGCAGGATAGTTACGGAATTATGCTACAGGCATTTCGGATTACAGCCGCCCGAGAATTAAAGAATAAGGAGAGCAGAAGATGGCAGAGAAAAAAGATATTCCAGTTGTTTTAAATGACAGAATTTATACCCTGAGCGGTTATGAGAATGATGACTATATTCAGAGCGTGGTTAATTATATTAACAATAAGCTGGCAGAGTGCAAAAGCTCAGAGCAGTTCCGTCGTATGAATAAGGAACACCAGAATATGCTGGTGGCATTAAATATTGCGGATGATTTTTTTAGAATTAAGAATCAGGCGGATAATTTGACGGAGGAAGACACAGAGAAGGAAAAGCAGCTCTATGATTTGCGGCATGAGATGATAGAGGCACAGATAAAGCATGAGTCAGATATGCGCCTGGTGGAGGAGTATAAGGAGCAGGTCAATGCGCTGCAGAGAAAGCTGATTCAATTGGAGGCGGAGAAGTCGAGAAGTGAGCAGGCAGATTGAGGTATTGGCGCCCGCAGGTTCTATGGAGGTGCTGCGCACTGCCATTAGTGCCGGGGCGGATGCGGTGTATGTGGGTGGCGTCCGGTTTGGAGCCAGGGCTTATGCCGATAATTTTGATGAAGAGACACTGGTTTCAGCAATTCAATACGCCCATTTGCACGACGTTAAGCTGTATTTGACAGTGAATACACTGTTTGTGCAGGAGGAGCTGGAACAGTTATATGATTTTTTGAAGCGTCCCTATGAGGAAGGGCTGGATGCCGTGATTGTGCAGGATATCGGCGTGGCGGCATATATACGCAGGCAGTTTCCGAAGCTGCCGCTGCATGTGAGCACACAGATGACGATAGCCAATGCCACTGGCGGCGCACTGCTAAAGGAGCTGGGTGCGGTGAGAATCGTACCTGCCAGAGAGCTGTCTATAGCTGAGCTTTCTGAGTTAAAAGAAAGGCTGCAGCTGGAAATCGAGGTTTTTGTACACGGGGCGCTCTGCTACTGCTATTCCGGACAGTGCCTGTTTAGCAGTATGCTGGGTGGGAGAAGCGGAAACCGGGGGCGCTGTGCCCAGCCCTGCAGACTCCCTTATCAGCTTGATTCAGATGAAAACACTACGGGCTATCACGGAGAACCATATCTATTAAGTCCAAAGGATTTGTGTGCATTGGACTATCTGCCACAGCTTATTGCTGCGGGTGTAGATTCCCTGAAGATTGAAGGCAGGATGAAAAACAGCAGTTATGTTGCGGCGGCGGTATCTTCCTATAAAAAGGCGGTGGCTGCCATAGCGGACGGAGCCTATGATTCGGCCTTTGTCTCCGGACTGAAAAAGCAGATGGCAGAGATATATAACCGGGGTGGTTTTACGGATGGATATTTTGAGGGATACCGTGGGCGGGGGATGATGTCCATGGCACGTCCGAACCACGCAGGCGTTCGGCTGGGAGAAATCAGAAAAATCAGCAAGGGAACGGTTACTTTTTTGGCGGAGGCGGATATTGGCAGAGGGGATGTGTTGGAGCTTGCATTAAAGGATGGCAGCAAGCTGGAGTTGACATCCCCTTTGGACTATGAAAAGGGCAGCATTGTGTGCTTAAATGCCTCCAAGACGAAGCTGGCAGCATGTAACACTACTGTGTACCGCACAAAAAATGCCGCCTGGCTTAAATATTTAACAGAGCAGTATATTGAAAACGAAAAGAAAGAAAAAGTTAAGATAGAAGTTATATTAAAAAAACATTCTCCTGCTAAAATGTATATGATATATCAGGGAAGCCGGATTGGCGTTCAGGGAGAGATGGTTGCCAAGGCGGAAAAACAGCCGTTAACCAGAGACATTGTTTTGGATAAGGTTTCGAGACTTGGCAATACTCCATTTATAGCGGAGGATATCCAGCTTGATATGGAAGATGATGTATTTCTTCCCGTAAAGGCATTGAATGAATTGCGCAGGATGGCAGTGGAATCCATGACGCTGTGCTTAAGTTCCCATCCGAGGGAACCTGTAGAGCGTATACAGCCGAAAACGCCGCCTGTGAAAAGCCCCCAGGTATCGGATTTCTGCCTGAGCGCCTATTGCTGTAATGAGGCAGTTTTGGATACAGTGCTGGAGTTTGATGAAATTGCCACCGTTTATCTTGATACCCTGTTTATGGAGGACATCCGGGCAATCGCTGAACTAAGAAGGATAAAGAGGAGCGGAAAGTCGGTGATTCTTTGCACCCCGCATATTTTTAGGCGGGATATGCAAAAGCTTTTTACAGATTTTCTTTCCAGGTTAGAGCCGGAGGATTATGATGGCATCATGGCAAGGACGATGGACAGCTTTGGCTTTTTGGTGGAACAAAAGCAGAACTTCCGGCAAAAGCGAATCATTGGGGATGCCTCGTTATATGCATATAACGCAGAAGCGGCGGCGTACTACCGGCAGTACTTTCCTGATATGGAGTTCGTGATGCCGAGGGAGCTGTCCTTTGAAAAAATCAATGCGCTTCGGCTGCCGAATCTGATTTGCGATATCTACGGCAATCAGCCGGTTATGGTATCCGCGCAGTGCATGCAGAGGAATGTGGATGCCTGCAGCCGCAAAAACATATTGCGCCGCATGACGGACCGCAAGCATGTGGGATATGATGTGCAGAGTGTGTGTAAATACTGTTATAATC
>CAMWOF010000168.1 GCA_947175805.1 uncultured Clostridiaceae bacterium | reverse complement strand
TTATTTATGGTGTGTCTGTCCATTTCCTTCCATGCGCTGAGTTATAATTTTTCTTCCGGCTCCGGGGATGCGCTGGCGTATGATTCGATGAAAACAGCAAAAAAGGAAAACGAGTTCGAGCGGTATGCGGCAAACCAACTGACCATTTATCGTCTATGCAGCGGTATCTCTACCCTGTGTGCCGGTTTTGCCCTTTTTATCGGCCATAAGCTGGCATATGGAGCTGATTTCATCGCCTGCCTCATTCAGCTTGGGGTATTGCGCTCGCTCATAGAAGTCTATGCGGAAGTCCCTGCGCAGAACAATGAAAGCATGCGTCGGCGAGCGCTTTTCACAAGGCTGGTAAACAGCTTTGGCGAGAGCCTTTCTTTCCTAAAAAATGAGAAAAAGGTTGTGTTCCTCATGTTTTGCAATTCCTTTGTGGGCGCCATTGATATTTTGCTCCTGTTTTTCCTACAGGCAAAGCTCCCGAATCGGGGAATCCCGGAATATGGACTTGGCTTTGCCCTTCTTTTCATGGAAATGGGCGGCATTGTGGGCGCAAGACTGATATTAAAAGCAAAAAAGCTCACATATAAGCAGGTGTTTGGGATTGCGGCGGCTCTTGTGCTGATCGGCGTTTTTGCCGAACACTCGAAAATATATATCCTGATGACCCTTGGCGGCTTCCTTGCCGCAATCGGTGACGATGCACTTCAGGTGCGCACAAATGCGATTCTTCAGGATAAGTTTCCCTCTGCGCAGCGCGCTACGCTTACCTCCATCGAGTCATTTACATTTTCTGCCATTATGATATGGCTATCGCCGCTTGCCGGAATCTTGTTTACCTATTGGTAAAACCGTGCAGAGCTGCAAAAAAAAAGTCCCGCACGCTTGTGCGGGATTTAGGCTGTAGGCAAATGGGGCTGTCACGCTGAGTGTGCAGCTCCATTTTACCATATATGTAATTACGCTTGCTCTGCACTTCCTGCCCTGTTGATTTCCGTGATATCCACCAGAGACATATCCTTCGGATTGGCAGATTCCAAACTGGTCAGCAGGGCGTCAGCCGTATCTAAGCTGGTCAGTACCGTCACCCCTGTCTCTATGGCATGTCTTCGGATGATAAAGCCGTCCCTGCTTTTCTCAATTCCCTGAGCCGGCGTGTCAATGACCAAATCAATCTCATGCCCCAAAATCAAATCCAGCAGATTCGGCGAAGGCTTCTCCACCTTATTGATAGGCTCCGCTTTCACTCCATTTTCATTTAAAACACGGCAGGTCCGTCTTGTGGAATAAATCTGGTAGCCCAATGCCTGGAACCTTTTTCCAATTTCCACCGCCTCTAATTTATCCGAATCCTTTACCGTAAGAATCATTTTCCTATGCTTTGGCAAATCCACACCAGAGCCTAAAAACGCTTTGTAAAGCGCCTCATGAAAATCCCTGGAGATACCCAGGCACTCGCCGGTGGATTTCATTTCCGGCCCTAAGCTGATTTCTGCACCCCGAAGCTTCTCAAAAGAGAACACCGGCATTTTTATGGCAAAATAATCCGCCTCCGGCTGCAGTCCTGAAGCATAGCCCAAATCTTTTATTTTTTCACCGATTATCACCCTGGATGCCAAATCTACAATCGGAATCCCCGTTACCTTGCTGATATAGGGAACTGTCCGCGAAGAACGCGGATTCACTTCAATGACATACACATCCTCCTGATAAACGATAAACTGTATGTTAATCAGACCGATTACATGAAGGCTCCTTGCCAGCTTCCTTGTATAGTCCTCTATGACACGCTTGATTTTCGGCGTCAGGCTCATGGCCGGGTACACGGAAATGCTGTCACCGGAATGTATGCCTGCCCGCTCCACATGCTCCATAATCCCTGGAATCAAAATATCCTCGCCATCACAGACGGCATCCACTTCAACCTCTTTTCCCATCAGATATTTATCTACCAGAATCGGATGCTCCTGCACGGTACGGTTGATAACCTCCATAAATTCAACAATATCCTCATCATGTATGGCAATCTGCATGCCTTGCCCACCCAACACATAGGAGGGTCTGACAAGCACCGGATACCCAAGGGCATTGGCTGCAGCAAGAGCTTCCTCCTTTGTATAAACTGTCTTGCCGGCAGGTCTCGGAATACAACATTTCTCTAAAATCTCGTCAAACAGCTCCCTGTCCTCTGCGGCATCCACATTTTCTGCGCTGGTGCCTAAAATTTTAACACCCATTTTCAGCAGTGCTTCCGTCAGTTTAATTGCCGTCTGCCCGCCAAACTGCACCACCGCCCCATCGGGCTTTTCCAATTCCACAATGGCTTCCACGTCCTCCGGTGTCAACGGCTCAAAATACAGGCGGTCTGCAATGTCAAAATCCGTAGACACTGTCTCGGGGTTATTATTGACGATAATCGTCTCATAACCGCATTTTTTCAAAGCCCATGTGCTGTGTACAGAACAGTAATCAAACTCAATCCCCTGGCCTATACGAATCGGACCGGAGCCTAACACCATAATTTTCTTTTTAGAATTATCCTGCTCCACCTCATTTTCCCCGTCAAAGCAGGAATAGTAATAAGGTGTGTTCGCCTCAAACTCTGCGGCACAGGTGTCCACAATCTTAAAGGCAGCACAAATCCCATAGGAGTCTCTTAGTGCCTTTATCTCTGCCTCCGTTTTTCCGCAGAGTCTTCCAATCACGCTGTCCGGAAATTCCAAACGCTTTACTTCAGCCATAAGCTCTCTTGTCATAGGCTCCGATTGTATTCTTTTCTCTGCCTTGACCAGATTGGAAATCTTATCTATAAACCAGATATCTATTTTGGTTATGTCATGGATTTCCTCCTCCGTAATTCCCTTTCTTAATGCCTCCGCCACCACAAAAATCCGCCGGTCATCTACCCGGTACAAATCCGCCCTTGTCTCCTCAATAGAATCCTTCTCCATACCATAGAGCAGACTGTCCACATGCTGTTCTAAGGAGCGCAGCGCCTTCATCAGCGCACCCTCAAAATTTGTACAAATACTCATAACCTCTCCCGTTGCCTTCATCTGGGTAGTCAGAGAACGATTTGCCTTGATAAATTTGTCAAAGGGAAGCCTTGGTATCTTTACTACCACATAATCAAGCGCAGGCTCAAAGCTGGCGTAAGTTTTTCCAGTAACGGCGTTGATGATTTCATCCAGGTGATAGCCCAGTGCAATCTTGGCAGAAACCTTTGCAATCGGATAGCCGGTTGCTTTCGACGCCAGGGCAGAGGAACGGCTCACTCTCGGATTGACCTCAATGACGCAATATTCAAAAGACTCTGGATTCAGGGCAAACTGCACGTTGCAGCCGCCCCTGATATCCAGCTCAGTAATAATATTTAAGGCAGCACTTCTTAACATCTGGTGTTCCTTATCCGCCAATGTCTGAGACGGCGCCACCACAATGCTGTCACCGGTATGTACGCCTACCGGATCTAAATTTTCCATATTACATACAGTGATACATGTGCCGTTGGCGTCCCGCATTACCTCGTATTCTATTTCCTTCCAGCCCGCAATGCAGCGTTCTACCAAAACCTGCCCTACTCTGGAAAGCCGAAGCCCATTCTCCAATATCTTCACAAATTCCGTCTCATTATCGGCGATACCGCCGCCGCTTCCCCCCAGGGTATATGCCGGACGAAGCACCGCCGGATAACCGATGGTCTTGACAAATGCCAGGCCGTCCTCCACATTTGTGACCACCTGGGACGGCGCAATTGGCTCATGAATCTTCTCCATGGTCTTTTTAAATTCATCCCTGTCCTCCGCCTTCTTAATCGTCTGGGCAGAGGTGCCTAAAAGCCGCACATTATGCGCCCTTAAAAAACCCTCCTCCTCTAACTCCATGGCAATATTTAACGCTGCCTGCCCGCCAAGGGTGGGAAGTACGCTGTCCGGCTTTTCCTTTATAATTATTTTTTTCACGACCTCCGGCGTCAGCGGCTCGATATATACATGGTCAGCAATATCCTTGTCCGTCATGATTGTAGCCGGATTGGAATTAATTAATATGACCTGTACGCCCTCCTCCTTTAAGGAACGGCACGCCTGGGTTCCCGCATAATCAAACTCCGCTGCCTGGCCAATTACAATCGGACCAGAACCGATAACGACAACTTTTTTTATACTGGCTATTTTCGGCATTACTTTGACACCTCCATCATGTTTATAAACTCGTCAAACAGGAAGCCTGTATCTAACGGTCCTGCGCAGGCCTCCGGGTGGAACTGCACAGTCTGCACATTTTTCCCCAAATAGTGAAGCCCTTCCACAGTCTTGTCATTGACATTGATAAAGCTCACCTCCACAACATCCCGGTCAAGAGAATCCTCCTTCACCATATAACCGTGGTTCTGGGTGGAAATGTATACCTTTCCGGTCTTCATATCCTTTACCGGATGGTTTGCGCCCCGATGCCCGTATTTCATTTTCTCGGTATCCGCACCATTCGCCAATGCCAGAATTTGATGTCCCAGGCAGATAGCAAAAATCGGAATATTTGTCTCAAACAATTTTTTTGCCTCGGCAATGGTCTTCACGCAGGACTTTGGGTCTCCCGGTCCATTTGTCAGCATAATACCGTCCGGCTTATCTGCAATAATCTCCTCTGCCGTCACTTCCGCAGGATAGACGATAACATGGCAGCCCCTCTGCCTTAAGCTGCTTACAATATTTTTTTTACAGCCAAGGTCTATGACCGCAATCCGGTAGCCCTCACCCGAATATTCTATTTTCTTCTTACAGGACACATCCAAAACCACATGACCGATTTGAAAGGACTTGATTCTCGGCAGCACTTCATCTAATTTATAATTCTCATCCGTGGTAATCATACCGTTCATCGTACCCCGTTCGCGGAGCAGTTTTGTCAAATGCCTCGTGTCAATTCCCTCTATGCCGGTAATATGGTTATCCACAAGGAACCGCTCAATGGACGCTGCGCTTCTGAAATTGCTGGGACGCTTGGCAAATTCTCTGACAATGAAGCCGCTCTGCCATGGCTTATCTGCTTCCATGTCATCATAACAGATTCCGTAATTTCCAATTAAAGGATAAGTCATGACTACAGACTGCCCCGCATAGGAGGGGTCTGTCAAAATCTCCAGATATCCGGTCATGGAAGTGTTGAACACTATCTCACTGATAACTTCATCAGTGGCGCCTAAGCTTTTCCCCTCAAACACCTGTCCGTCCTCCAAAATTAAAAATGCTTTCATATCTGCCCGTCCTTCCTTTTTCTTCGATAGCATGCTGCTTTTATACTGTGCAGTCAAAAATGTATTTACAAAAACTTCACAGCCATCATCCCATCTGCATCATGCCCACTGAATTTTGCTCAAAAAAAAAGAGTATAACATTCGGCAAAACATCCGACGCCTTTGTCAAATCCTCTTTTTTCTTATCATATCCCATATCTCGTTTCACTGCTGTCAGTCAGCTTTTTATGCACTGACCCTAAACCTAAGAAATTTTAACATATTTGGGGGAGCATGGCAAGTGTTTTAGGGAAAAAAATCGAACCGCTTCCTTTTGAATATTTTTGCTACAATACTGCAATACTAATAAAAAACTTTGGAGGCACTATGAAAAGCACTGACAAAAAGAAACCAATCAACACAATCCCGAAAGGTGTCTGGGAAGGCAGTAACCCAACTACTAATAAAAATGAGAAGCCTGCCACGCCCACACTTACTACCGACCTGCAGGG
>CAMWOF010000167.1 GCA_947175805.1 uncultured Clostridiaceae bacterium | reverse complement strand
CTTCTGTTCTTCCATATTCACTGACAGGGGCCGAAGCCACCTTGCCGCCCAGCAGATGCGCCATAACCTGTGAACCGTAGCAGATTCCCAAAATCGGAATACCCATATCAAAAATTGCCTTATCACAAGAGGGAGAATCCGCAAGATATGCGCTGTTGGGGCCGCCGGTAAAGATAATTCCCTTCGGGTTCATGTTCCGAATCTCATCCAGTGACAAAGTGTGCGGATGCACCTCACAGTACACATTACATTCCCTGACACGTCTTGCAATCAGTTGATTATACTGTCCACCGAAATCCAGTACGATAATCAATTCCTTATTCACGTTAGTTCCTCCTCATATCCCATAACTCTTTTTCAAATTATACCGCAAGCTCCATAACCTGGTACAACGAATATTAAGTAATTGGCAGTTTGGCTTGTCTATTTTTCCGATAGTACTACTCCCCAAGACTCGACGTAGCCACTGCTACGCCTGCGTTTGTGAAGCAGTACTCTCAAAAAAATATCCTGAGCCAAACTATCCAAAACTTAATTTTCGTTGTACTAGCCCGCTTTTGCCACGGAGGGCTCACCAATCTCCTGCATCAGCTCCTCTATGGCTTTTTTCAATTGAACGTCCTCGTCGTGCTCTAAATAGGATTTTGTCTTTAACTCGTCCGGCAAATCTATCTCAATATCCGGGGCAATACCTTTTCCGTGAATGTCATTGCCGTTAGGCGTAAAATATTTGCTGATGGTCAGCTTGACGCCGGAACCGTCCTCTAACGGGAACAACCGCTGTACAATCCCCTTTCCATAGGTGGTGGTTCCAATGATAGTTGCCGCCCCTCTGTCCTGCATGGCGCCGGTAAAAATCTCTGACGCACTTGCACTGTTGCCGTTTACCAGCACAGTTACCGGCTTGGTAAACTGATGCTTGTCGGAAGATTCAAACTGGCTTGTAATATTGCCGTTTTTGTCCTCTGTATAGACCAAAAGCCCCTGAGGCAGCATGTAGTCCAGCATATCCACCACTGCGGAGAGCAGTCCGCCCGGATTATCCCGGAGGTCAACCACCAGTCCTTCCATGCCCTGGCTATCCAAATCCTCAATTGCTTTGATGTACTGATTTTTAGTGACATCATAAAAATCTGTAACCTGTATATAACCGATATGGTCACTCAGCATCTCATAGGACACGGTTGGATTCTCTACCTTCCTACGCTCCATGTTCAAGGTAATATAATCCTTAACGCTCTCACGGTATACCGTAACATTTACTCTGGTGCCCTCTTCACCCTTAATTTTCTCAACTACATCACTGACCTCCTCACCGTTTAGCTCCCAATCCTCCACTGCGGTGACAATGTCTCCCTTGAGCATCCCTGCCTCCTCTGCCGGGCCGCCCTTAAATACCCTGGTCACGGTAATCAGCATCGTCTGGGCATCCTGGCTGACCTGGACACCCACACCCACATACTCACCGGAGGTCTCCTGCTGCAAATCCTCAAATTCCTCCTTCGTATAATATACGGAATAGGGGTCATCCAGGCTCTGCAAAAGCCCCTTATAAATGCCCTCGTCAAACTCTGCCTCATCCGTGCCAAAATAGAAATTATCGTCAATCAGCTCCTGAATCTCCTCAACCTTATCCTCTACATCATGCATGGATAATTCCGACTTTGCGCCCGAACTCTCCGTGGAGGTTCCGGTCATAATCTTGTCCTTAACAGTCTGATAATTGCAGCCAGTACATATAGAAAGCCCCATGACGACAACCAGAATCACGCTCACATACTTTTTTTTCATATCAATTCTCCCTAATATTTCACTTTACACTATTTCACTCTATGCCTACCCTGCCTTACACCGGCTCAGGTACAATAACAACAGGGGACAGTTGTAATATACAACAATCCCCTCATATGTTACTTTCTCTTCACATAATCTAACGGATTTACCGGTGTTCCGTTTACACGCACCTCAAAGTGAAGATGTGGTCCGCTGCTAATGCCGGTACTGCCTGTCTTAGCCACTTCCTCACCCTTTGCAACCTGCTGTCCTACGGATACGGTTATCCTGCTGCAATGCTGGTACAGGGTGGTCAGTCCACCGCCATGATTTACCATACAGTAATATCCCCGGGCACTGTTATAGCTGACTGCAATGACGGTTCCCGATTCCGCCGCTACAGCACTGCTGCCGGTAGCAACCGGAATATCGATCCCTTTGTGAATCCTGGATGCTCCCTTGATACCTGTATTACGCGGTCCGAAGCCAGAGGATATTCTGTGGCTTGCCGGACAAGGCCAGCCAATCTGTCCGCCGGTATAGTCCCCACCGCCGCCGTTCTCAATCGCCTGACGCTCAAGCTCCTCTAATTCCTTATCGTATTTGGCAACTTCTCTCTCATATGCCTCAATCTGTTCCATCGTATCATCAATAGTACTCTGGGTATTCTTAATCTCCTTCTGCTTCCTTGCCTGCACCGCCTCCAGCCGCTCCTGCTCCTGCTCACATTCTTCTTTCTTTTGCTCAGCCGAAGCCTTATCTGCCTCTAACAGCGCCTCCGCATCCGCAATCTGCCGCTTAATGGCAATCAGAGCCATCAGCATATTATAATCATACTCAGAAATCTGCGTTACATACTCCGAGCGGTTCAAAATGCTGGACATAGTGCTTGCGGAAAGCATGGCCTCCAGGTAATCCATGTTACCGTTCTCATACAAAAACTGAATCCGCTTCTGCATATTGTTGTACTGGGTTTCTTCGTTTTGCTTGGCAACAGCCAGCTCCTCTGTCTTAATCTGAATCTCCTCAGCGAGAGCTGCAATCTCTCCATTCAGCGTATCAATGTTCTGCTCAAGGACAGAGAGCTGCGCGTCAATCTGCTTTACATACTTTTCCAGATTCGCCTTATCGTTCTCCAGACCCTCCAATGCCTTTTCCAATTTTTTTTGGTTTTTCTCTGCCTGCTCCTTCTTGTCCTCAAGATCACTTTTTGTATCGGCACTTACCGTCGCACCTGATACAGCGCCTGCCAACACCACCGCAGACATAAAAACTGCCAGAACCTTGTAAAACCTCTTCTTCAATGCACTCATCCTCTCTTATACATGCAAATGCTTTCTCGTTGTAAATATACTGCCGAATAAACCAATGCCGACACCGACAATCAGACAAAGAGGCGTCAGTGTTGCAAATACCTCCTCTGTTGTCACAAAATTAACCAATATGTTAATAATCGGAAATCTTGCCATCAGATATTCAATAATATTCTCATAAATATATCTCAGGATAATCACCGGAATCGCAGAACCCAGCAGTCCAATAATTACACCCTCCACCATAAACGGCGCCCTGACAAAAAAATCGGTGGCACCGATAAGCTTCATGATGCTAATTTCCTCCTTTCGCACGGTAATGCCAATGGTTATCGTATTGCTAATCAAGAAAACAGCAACAAAAAGCAGAATCAAAATAATTGCCATGGAGGCATAGCCCACCAGCGAATTCAAACTGGCGAGGCCGTTTGCAACCGCCTCTGAATTCTTCACAGAGCGCACACCGTCCAAGCCTTCTACAAACTCCACGAATTCTGTCTGCTTCGCCACATCTTTCAACGTAATCTCGTAGGAAGCACTGTTCGCTAACGGATTATCGCCGACGAACGCATCCGTAATAATAGATGCATTTTCCTCTCCGTATGTCTCTGCACAGAACTTATCCCATGCCTCTTGTGCAGATACAAACTCTATGGTATTTAATTCCTCTCTGTACCTTATCTCCTCACCAATTGCGGCAATCTGCTCCTCGGAAAGCCCATAATCAAAAAATACGGTTATCGTAACATTTTTCTCCACCGTCTGCACCGCAGCCTGGAAATTTACTACTATCATATAAAATATGCCAAACAAAAACAGACAGGATACCATCGTACCAATAGATGCCAATGAGAACATCAGATTTCTGCGGATATTCTTAACACCTTGCCTGATACTGTACCATAATGTGCTAAACTTCATCTATATACCCACCTTTTTTCTCATCACTTGTTATCTTGCCATGCTTAACAGTTATGACACGTTTTTGCATCATATTCACAATATCGCGGTTGTGAGTAACTACAACCACAGTAGTCCCTCGCCGGTTAACATCCTCAAGGAGATTCATAATCTCCATGGAATTCTTCGGGTCTAAGTTTCCTGTGGGCTCATCCGCCAGAAGAATCTCAGGATTGTTCACCAGCGCCCTGGCAAGCGCCACTCTCTGCTGCTCGCCGCCAGATAATTCCTTTGGGTAAGATTTATATTTATTTGCCAGACCAACCAGGGTCAGCATGGAAGGCACCTGCCTTCTGATATATCTCGTAGGCGTCTCAATCACCCGCTGCGCAAACGCAACATTCTCATAGACGGAACGATCCTTCAGCAATCGGAAATTCTGGTATACCATTCCTATCTTTCTGCGTATTTTGGGAATCTCGCGACGCTTCACCTTTGCGTAATCCCTGCCGCAGACAGTCACCTTTCCCGAAGTCGGTTCCAGCTCCTTCATCAGCAGCTTCATCAGTGTCGTCTTGCCCGAACCGCTGCTGCCGACAATAAATACAAACTCACCCTTCTCGATATTAATACTCACATCATCTAACGCTGTAATTCCGGTAGGGTAAGTCACCGTAACATTCTCAAGCACTAACATGCGCCCAGTGCCCCTTTCTTTATCTAGTATTCTAACGATTCCATATACTTCATATACTTTACAACCATTAACGCAATCTTAAATGTAATGGCATCCTCAAACACCCGCAAATCAAGCCCTGTACTTTTCTGCAGCTTATCCAGACGGTATACCAGAGTATTACGGTGGATATACAACTGCCTGGAGGTCTCTGAAACATTCAGACTGTTCTCAAAAAATTTGTTGATGGTAGTCAGTGTCTCCTCATCAAACTCATCTGGAGAACGACCATCAAAAATCTCCTTGATAAACATCTTGCAGAGTGGAATCGGAAGCTGGTATATCAGGCGACCGATGCCTAAGTTACTGTATGCAATAATATTTCTGCTGCTGTAGAAAATCTTTCCCACATCCAGCGCCATCTTTGCTTCCTTATAGGAACGGGATACCTCTTTGATTTCATTTACCATGGTGCCGTAGGATACATGAACACTCGCCATCGCCTCGGTATTTAACATATCTACAATTACCTTCGCCGTCTTATCCATGTCCTCATAGTTCTCTGTCTGCTTCACTTCCTTGACAAGAATAATATTCTTCTCGTCCACAGCGGTAATAAAATCCCTCGTCTTGCTGGAGAAGATATTGCGGACAGTCTCCAATGCATTTGTATCCTTCTCCGTCTTTGTCTCTATAATAAACACAATCCTTCTGACATCGGTATCTATGTGCAGCTTCTTTGCCCGATTGTATATATCAACCAAAAGGAGATTATCCAGCAGAAGATTCTTGATAAAGTTATCCTTGTCAAAGCGCTCCTTATATGCTACTAGCAGATTCTGTACCTGCAGGGTTGCCAGCTTTCCAATCATATAGATATCATCGGACTCCCCCTTGCAAATAATCACATATTCCAACTGATTCTCATCAAACACCTTAAAGAACTGATAGCCGTTCAACACCTGGCTCTCCGCCGGAGAATCCACAAAAGCCAGCACCGCCTTCTCATACTCCGTGACATCCCTGAGTGTGGTAGCCAACGTCTTGCCCTCCGTATCCATGACACAAAGATCCGTCCTGGTAATAGA
>CAMWOF010000166.1 GCA_947175805.1 uncultured Clostridiaceae bacterium | reverse complement strand
GGTATGTTATCAATTATTGGCTTTGTTATATTGATAATATCTTATAGAAGCAATAAGAAAAAGGCAAGAGTAATTTTCATTACAACCATTTTCTGGTATATCATACTTATGTTAAATGGCAGCAGAATCTATTCGGTTGTATCTATTTTGGTTTTGTTTTATATTTATACAAGTACAATTCAAAAACTTAATTTTAAGAGAATAATAACCTATGGCATGTTAGCTATATTTCTCTTGCTGATTTTGAATGCAATAATGCATTTAAGGACAGGAGGTACAGTAAGGCTCGATAATATGCTCAATTATATCATTTCTTCAAATAGAAATATATTGACGTCTACCTTAGAAGAATTTGGTGGAAGCATCTATACAGTAGCAATTGCTTTTAAGGAAATACCCAATTACTTGCAATACAATTATGGAAAGAGTTATATAGGAACGATTGCATTCATTGGAATAGATTTTTTGGGTGTATTTCCTAAGATTATGGATAATATCGCTTTTACACGACATTTTGTTACAAAATATAATTATGGAGGTTCATACATCGGTGAACTGTATTATAATTTCGGTTTATATGCTTATTTTTTAACTCCTCTTTTTGGAGTATGGATTGGTAAAGTATCCAATAGACTAGATGATTGTATAAAAAAACATGAGTATCTGAATGGGATGACATATATTATGTTATTTTTTGGATTTATGGTGTGGGTTAGAGGTTATTTTAATGCAATTACACGATCTTTTGTATGGGGGTATTTGTTAATTTGGTTTGTATATAGAACAACTGCAAAAAATGTGATAAGCGAGGAAATAATATGATAAGTGTATCAGTCTTAATGTCAGTATATAATACAGAGCGGGTGATTTTAGAAGAAGCAATTAATAGTATTAAAAATCAGACAATTACTGAGTGGGAATTGGTAATAATAGATGATCACAGCACAATGACAGAGACAATAGAATGCTTAGAAAATATAAAAAATGAAAAAATATTTGTATATAGGAATGAAACTAATCAGGGTTTAACAAAATCGTTGAATATAGGTTTAAAGTATTGTAATGGGAAATTTATCGCTAGAATGGATGCGGATGATATATCTATGCCAGACAGGTTAGAAAAACAGATGAAATATATGGAAGAGCATTCCTTTGATGTAATCGGTTCACATTATGGAATGATTCCACAACGTAAATTTAAGCACTTTGTAACTGAGTCAATAGATAAGCAGAGAATAAGAATGGTCTTTGGAAATAGTGGGATCATACATTCAAGTGCGATGTGGAAGCGGAAAGTGTTTGAAGAAAAAAATATATACTATAATGAGGATTATACAAAGTCACAAGATTATGGGCTGTGGTGTGAATGCTTGGATAAAAATCTTGCAATCGGTATTTGTGATGAACAATTAGTCTTGTGGAGAGAAAGTGAAAATCAAATAACTAAAATATATTCAGATGAACAGCACAAGTGTAAAGATAGAATAAGAATGGAGTATTTGAAACGTAATTTCAATGTATCAGATATTGATTTGGATTTTTGGGAGTTAAATATTGATGATGTTTTGGCAGATAGGAAAAATGTAAATATTAAAAAATGCGAGAATATGTTGATGGTGTTTGTAAAGAATAATGCAGGCTACAGCGAGCTAATCAAAAAAGAGATATATCGATTTTGGTTTATGCAGGCTATACTTAGATTAAAACATTACGGAAAAGCAGATATGATTTTTTCGAATTTATTTTGGAAAACAATTCTTCCTGGTAACCTGATGTATATTTATAAGGGACTGCGAAGCGAGCTGGTAATAGAGGAATAGTTATATTTTTATATAATCACAATGCCTGATGAAGGGGATAGATGAAAAATGGTTATTATAAATGAGTTGAGAAAGTGTGCAAGCGGTGCTTATCATTTCATAAAGGGAAAAAATATAGAAAAAAAGTACATACATTTTATAAAAGAAGGTACAAGGAATACAGCGAACTATTCTGCCAGAGCTTTGTCATATTGTAATAATATGTGTAATGATGTTGGAAGGGTTAAATTTTCTTTGACATCCTCGTTGCCATCACTATATTCAGGTGCTTATGGATGCCTTTTAAAATTATTGTATGGCAGGATTACGGAATCGGAAAGAACACGATGGAAGGAATATTTTGATGCTCATCAGCGCTCTGAGGATGGTCTTTTTTATGATGTTCAATATAATTCTGACAGCTTTTTTTATGGAACAGATGGGTGGGGAGCAAGACATTTAGTGCCACATTTAACGATAGCATTTGATAAAATGGGCTTGCTTCCTAAATATGAGTTTTCATATTTAGATAAATATAAAAATCCGGATGATATGATCAGATGGCTTGATTCTTTGGATTACAGGAAAATTTGGGGGAGTAGTAATGCAATTATGAATTATGGGGTGGCAATGCAATATGCCAGAGACCGAATGAACGGAGACTATTCACTGTCGATTGAGGCGATGGAAGACTATTTGATAAAAAAAATAAATCATCATGGTATGTGGTTTGAAGGTGAAATAACTTCACCGGAAGAACGAAACGAGATGATTCGGGGAGCCTATCATATATTGCCTATATTATATTATGATGGAATTGAAGTTCCAAATTCTGAAAAGGCTGTTGATGAGATATTAAAGTCTCAGAATAGATGGGGGGGATTTGATGTTCGCATTGCATCATCTGCATGTGAAGATATTGACGGAGTGGATCCGTTGATAAGATTTTCTGTTATGGCAAATAGGACAAATGATGAAAAGGTGATGAAAGCTGTAAATAGAGCAAGAACGTGGATTTTGTTTAATCAAAACGAAGATGGCGGTTTTGTGTTTGAAAAAGCGAAACGGTTTTCGTATGGTGGTCAGTCAATTTTGTCAAGTGTGGCAGGAGAAAGTAATATGTTTGCAACATGGTTTAGGTGTGTTTCTTTAGAATTGATAAATGAATTTTTTGACGAAAAAAAGAGTTTGTTTATAAATACACCAGGATATGAGTTACCCTTGAGGAAAGGATGAGAAGATGAATATCAGGAGAAAAATCCTCAAGTATTTTAAAATGGACAAATATTACACTAATTAAGGAAATTGAAGAGGCGGTTGAAAAACCAGTATTAATTCATTTTGTGAGATTTACAATTTCCAGACCTTGGGGAAAAGGCTGTAAACACACTATGAAAAATGTTTTTTTGAAAAATATATTACTTAATCAATTTCAGTATTTTATGATTGAGAAAGGTAATGCTGATGAACTTGTATGAGGATGGTTTATAGAGGTAGGGAGTGAATAATATAATGTCTAATGAAAAGGGACGTAGGCTTATAAAAAATACTTTTATTGTAGGGGTGGGATCCATTGCCTCAAAAGGGATAATCTTTTTAATGACGCCACTTTTTTCTAGATGGTTATCAATCGAAGATTATGCTTCATTTGACCTGATTACTACTTATACTTCTTTATTGTTACCTTTCTGTACTTTGTCAATATCAGAGGCCGTTTTTAGGTTTTTGTTAGATGACGTGAGGGAAGACAAACCAAAGACGATAATATCAAGTGGATTTTTTATGTCATTGGCAGGTTATTCAATTTTTTTGTTCTTATATTGGATAGGTTCAATTTTGTGGGATCGGATTTCCTTTGGATGGCCGGTTTGCGTGCTTCTTCTTGCACAGATGTTTTTTGCATTTTTTAGTGAAGTGGCCCGGGGTATAAAACGAGTAGAATTGTATTCGGTTTTCAGCCTAATATCTGTTGTCCTCCTGTCCACGTTTTCTACGGTATTCATGTTGGTGTTTAAATGGGGATTAAGCGGAATTGTACTTGGTTATTCAATAGCATATTTTATAAGTGCGATTGGGCTTCTAATTGCGACAAAAACAGATAAGTTGATTTCACTGAAAGATGTAAACATCCATTCTGTTCGGGAGATGTTGGTGTATTCTTGGCCGTTAGTTCCAAATTCTATATCGTGGTGGGTGGTCAATGTTTCGGATAGGCTAATCATAAACAGTGTGATTGGCTTGACTGCAAATGGTATTTATGCCATTGCCAATAAAATACCTGCTATTGTTAACGTATTGTTTTCGGTGTTCCATATTTCATGGGTTCAGTCCGCTTCCGAAACAGTGTGCGATGATGATTATGCGCAGTACTGCAATGAGGTTTTAAACAAGTTAGTTCCATTTATCTTCTCTGCGGTCACCGTCATTATCAGCGGAAATTTCTTGTTCTATCAGTACTTCTTTGATGTGAAGTATGCGGAGGCTTATTACTATTCGCCCATATTGATTTTTGCAGCTGGAATCTCTTGCATTTGCCAATTCATGGGCGGTATCATGATTGCAAAAAAGGAAACAAGGCAGAATGGAGCCACAAATATTGTAGCGGCTTTATCAAATATCATTATTAACCTGCTGATGGTTCAAAGGTTTGGGCTTTATGCTGCATCAGTTTCTACGCTGGTGTCATATTTGATTTTACTTTCTTTACGCTATGCCATGATACAAAGACATGTCAGACTTAGAATGAACAAATTCAGTGCCTTGGTAATTTTGTTGTCAGGTGTCGTGTTCGCAGGGGTTTATTTTAATAATCTGCTTCTTAATGTAGTACTTTTTTTCTCATCAATGGTATTTTTCCTTATGATTAATAAGGATATGATGAGAAGAGTATTACGGATGTTAGCTAGAAAGTAATTGAACAGGCGAAGTCCCACATCAGAGGATAAGTCGCCTCCATCAAAATTAATTTTGCTATTGCTTTCTGAACTTATAGTGTTTAAAATATCCATAAAGAGACCTTCTTTTTGGAGTATTTGTTTGGATTTGGTGCCTAAATGTTACCACAGATAGAGGGTTATTTCTATTCACTAAATAAGTGAAAAACAATATTTAATAAAATACAGTAGCTATGCGAGTTTCAGCAGTTAGTGCTGCTGTTTCGCAGCTAATTCAGGATTAGTTATTAAGAGAAAGTTTAAGACAATAATATTATGAAAGACAGTGATAAGTTAATGTTACAAATGAATAAAATAGTGCAAGGTAAAAGTATTTTAATTACTGGCTCGTCTGGGTTTATAGGCTCGAATTTAGTGTTGCAGTTGTTGAAAACTATTGAAGATATATGCATTGTTGGAGTTGATAATATGAACTCCTATTACGATGTGTCTTTGAAAGAGTTTCGTTTGAGGGAAATTCAAAAGACCTGTGAAGAAGTGAGGGGGTCGTTTGAATTTATCAAAGGAGATATAGCAGATAAACAGATGGTGTTCAATATCTTTGAAAAATATAAACCAGATATTGTTGTTAATCTAGCTGCGCAGGCAGGTGTGCGTTATAGTATTGAAAATCCAGATGCATATATTCAGTCTAATATAATTGGATTTTATAACATTTTAGAAGCATGTCGCCATAGCTATGACAATGGTGCAAAGGGTGTACAACATTTGATATATGCATCATCTTCTTCTGTATATGGGGGTAATGAAAAGATACCATATTCGGTGGATGACAAAGTTGATTTGCCGATATCACTTTATGCGGCGACAAAGAAATCAAATGAATTATTAGCTCATTCATATTCTAAATTGTATGGAATCCCATCTACAGGGTTGCGCTTTTTTACAGTGTATGGACCAGCAGGGCGTCCGGATATGGCATATTTTGGATTTACGAATAAATTAGTGAAAAATGAAACGATTAAGATATTTAATTATGGTAATTGTAAGAGAGATTTTACATATGTGGATGATATCGTCGAGGGAGTGATGCGG
>CAMWOF010000165.1 GCA_947175805.1 uncultured Clostridiaceae bacterium | reverse complement strand
GATATAAGACAGATGTCTTATGTCAGATTTTTTTTAAGGGTATAAATTCTATGGCAATAATTGCTTTCCCTTTGTTTATTTACAGACTTGTCTTTTTTATAGTTTTAAGGTATGATGTTTTTTGGTTATATGTGAAAGCGATGACATCAAGAACAAAGAGGGAAAACTGATGGAGATTCAAGCTGAAAAGTTACAAGATATAAAACCATTTAAAGAAAAGGTATTGCTGGCGAGTCCTGCCATGCATGGGGAAGAGCAGGAGTATGTGAACCGTGCATTTGAACTGAACTGGATTACAACAGCTGGTGAGAATGTGAATGAGGTTGAGCGTATTACAGCTGAATATATTGGGGTTGAAAATGCTGTTGCATTATCTGCCGGAACTGCAGCACTCCATATGGCAATGAAGCTTGCCGGGGAAAGACTGTATGGGAAAGCTCATATAGGAACAGGAACACTTTCGGGACACAAGGTATTTTGTTCAGATGTAACCTTTGATGCAACAGTGAATCCGATTGTATATGAAGGTGGAGAGCCTGTATTTATTGATACAGAATATGATACATGGAACATGGATCCGGAAGCGCTTGAGAAGGCTTTTGAAATCTATCCTGAGGTTAAGCTGGTAGTATTGGTGAATTTATATGGTACACCGGCGAAATTAGATGAGATAAAAACAATTTGCGATAGGCATGGTGCAATTTTGATTGAGGATGCTGCAGAGTCCATGGGGGCTGCTTATAAAGGAAAGCAGACCGGAACTTTTGGTAAATACAGCATAGTGAGCTTTAACGGAAATAAAATAATTACGGGAAGCAGTGGCGGGGCATTATTAACGCATGATAAAGAGACAGCAGATAAGGTTCGTAAATGGTCTACACAGGCAAGAGAGGCTGCGCCCTGGTATCAGCATGAAGAGCTTGGATACAACTATCGCATGAGTAACATTGTTGCAGGTATTGTCAGAGGTCAGTATGCGCATATTGATGAGCATATAGCAAGGAAGAAAGCAATTTATGAGAGATATAAGAAAGGCTTTAAGGATTTGCCGGTTCAGATGAATCCATATATTGAAGCTGAGATGGAGCCAAATTACTGGCTGAGCTGCATGATAATTGATAAAGCTGCAATGTGCAGGCAGGTCAGGTCAGAGACAGAAGCCTTATATATCAGCGAGCCAGGTAAGAGTTGTCCTACAGAGATTCTTGAGACGCTGGCAAAATATAATGCAGAGGGTAGACCGATATGGAAACCCATGCATATGCAGCCTATCTATAGATTGAATCCATTTATTACAAGGGCTGGAGATGGAAGAGCAGGGACAAATGCGTATATAGCAGGCGGCGTGTCTGATGTGGGTATGGATATCTTTGAAAGAGGCTTGTGTCTGCCGAGTGATATCAACATGACGGAGGAGCAGCAGGATGTGGTGATAGAATTGGTTAGGAGCTGTTTTGAGTGAAGAGGAAAAATAGGCTTGTAAAGATTATAGGGAAAATAGTTAAAGCCATTGTATGTATTTCGGTGGTTTTGGGGGGAGTTGCTCTTTTTAAGGAATTAAAGGAAAGAAAGTTACACAAAGAAAGGACTCGTAAAATATATGCAGACTACATAAAAAGATTTCTTGATGTATTTTTGGCATCAATGGCACTCATAGTGCTGGCTCCCGTATATCTTGTGGTTGCAATACTTGTAAGATTGAAGCTTGGAAGCCCTGTTATATTTAAGCAGGAGCGCCCCGGGGAGAAGGATGTGGTTACGGGAAAGGAAAAAATATTCTGCCTGTATAAGTTCCGCAGTATGACAGATGAAAGGGACGAAAATGGAAAACTTCTGCCAGATGAGGTGAGGCTCACAAAGTTTGGGAAATGGCTGAGGAGTACAAGTCTTGATGAATTACCGGAGCTTGTGAATATTATTAAGGGTGATATGAGTATTGTGGGACCGAGACCGTTATTGGTGTCGTATCTGCCATATTATACGGAAGAAGAAAGACACAGGCATGATGTGAGACCAGGGGTTACAGGACTTGCACAGGTGAATGGTAGAAATGCAATCAGCTGGGAAAAAAGGTTTGAGTGGGATGTGGAATATGTGAATCATGTTTCATTCTTGAATGATATAAAAATTTTGTTAAAGACGGTTAAGGTTGTTCTTAATCGTAGTGGGATTAATAGTGAGACGGCGGCGACAATGGAAGAGTTTACTGGGAGTAGATAGAGTGAAAAAGATTGTAATATATGGTGCAGGGGGCTTCGGGAGAGAAGTTCAATGGTTGATTGAGCGTATTAATGACAAAAAACCAACATGGGAAATTATAGGATATTTAGATGATGGTGTAAAAGTAGGAACAGAAGTAAATGGTCATGTTGTATTAGGTGGATTGGATGCATTGAAGGAATATGATGAATCGCTTTCAATTACATGTGCTGTGGGATCTGCTAATACAAGGAAAAAAATAATAGACAGTATTAATCAATTGGGAAATTATCAATTTCCTAATCTGATTGAACCTTCTGTATATATTTGTGATTCGGTTTTAATCGGAAAAGGAAATATTATCTGCGCTGGTAATATATTTACAGTAAATATAAACATTAAAGATTTTGTTATTGTGAATTTGTCCTGCACAGTAGGACATGATGTTGAAATAGACTCCTTTGTAACAATATATCCAGGTGTGAATGTGTCTGGATGTGTGAATGTGGGAGAATGTGTAGAACTCGGAACTGGTAGTAAGATTATACAAGGGAAAAGGATTTGTACAGATGTGATTGTAGGCGCTGGAGCAGTTGTTGTAAATGATATTAATGAGAGAGGAACTTATATTGGAGTTCCAGCCAAAATGAAGTAAAAATTGTGTCATGCATAATTTGATGGTTGATATTTTTTTAAAATATGCAGTTATAAATTAGAGGTGTGAGATGAAAGCATGTATTGTTTCGTGTTTTGATAATTATGATAACAGAACAAAATACATTGAGCAGTATTTATCAGAGAAAGGAATAGCAGTAGTCCATTTGATTTCTGACTATTCACACACCCACAAGGAAAGAATAATAGCTAGTCGTAGCAACGTGAAGTTGGTTCATGTGTTGCCTTATAAAAAAAATCTATCTATTATAAGAATATGGTCACATAAACAATTTGCAAGTAAAGTATATAAATTATTAAATCAGATTCAACCTGATGTGATTTATTGTTTGGTGCCACCTAATTTTGTTGCGTATTATATGGCTCGATATAAGAAAAAGCATAAAAATATTAAGTTGCTATTTGATGTATTTGATTTGTGGCCGGAGTCGATGACATTGGGGAAAAATTCTGCAGTATTGAAATTACCTTTTCTTTTGTGGGGAAATTTGAGAGATGGTAATTTAACGAAAGCGGATTATGTGTTTACGGAATGCAATCTTTATCAAGAAAGGTTAAAGAATGTGTTAAGAAAAGTAAAGACAAGTACGTTATACATAACTAAAGAAAAAACAGAATTAGAATTGTTACCATTAGAGATGATGGAACATATACATTTGTGTTATCTGGGTACGCTTCACAATATTGTTGATATTGATATGATATGTAAAATTATAAAAGCTATTCGAAACAGACATTCTGTAACAGTACATTTGATAGGAACAGGAAGTAGTAAGGAGTTGTTTGTTGAATCTATAAAAGATGTAGATGCTGAAGTAATAGATTATGGAATTATTTATGATGATAATCAAAAGTATCAGATATTCTCTAAGTGCCATTTTGGATTGAATATAATGAAACCGACTGTTTGTGTAGGACTGACTTTGAAATCGCTAAGTTATTTTGAAGCAGGATTGCCGATTATAAACAATATTCAAACCGATACATTTGAATTGGTGGACAAGTATAAGGCAGGAGTCAATATTCGAGATGGTGTATTTGATTTAGATGAATTTGAAACTTTATTGCTAAATTATAATCGGTTACGCATGAATACACAAGAAATGTTTAAAAAGGAATTAAGTACTGAATGTGTTTATAATGAGTTGGTTATGAAACTTGATAAACTAATTTGAGTAAAGTGGTATGTGGCTAGGGAGAAATGTTTTATGAGATATATACCGAAAAAAATACATTTAATTTGGTTTGGAAGAAATCCGTATAGCAAAATTGTTGAGAAATGTATTGCTTCATGGCATGAATACTGTCCGGATTATGAAGTGAAGATATGGAATGAAGATAATTTTGATATTACAAGCAATGATTATGTAAAAGAGGCATATGAAGCAAAAAAATGGGCATTTGTTAGTGATTATGTGCGACTCTATGCGCTTTATAATGAGGGTGGAGTTTATATCGATTCAGATGTTGAATTATTAAAGAATATTGATGATGTGTTAGAAGATAAACATGTGGTAACAGGTTATTCTTCTAGTAATTGGATTCCGACGGGGTTGATGGCTTCTGAGGAGTCAAATCCATGGATTAAGGAGCTGCTTTCATATTATGATGATAGACATTTTATTAAAGAGGATGGAAGTTATGATATGAAAGTTAACAATGTAATTATTACTGAAATATCACAAGAGAAATTTAATTTTAAACCTGGAGACATGTTTATTGAAATTGGAAATGTAGTTTTGTTTCCTCAAACTTACTTTCATCCTTATCCAAAAAGAAGGTTAGATTATTCAAAGGTGGATTTAGATAAAGTAAAGAAATATTTTAAAATAACAGAAAATAGTTATTGCATCCATTATGGAACATCGACTTTGGTTAGTAATAAAAATACAGTTATGTACAAAATTAAACATTTTATTAGACTTGTATTTCCACAGTTTGTGATTGAGTTTTTAGAGAGAATATATTTTAAATATTTCCACAGTTGGGGAACCCGGTAAATGATGTGTTAATTCGAGGGGATGTTGAAAATGAAAAAAATATTGGTTGTATTTGGAACTAGACCGGAGGCTATAAAGATGTGTCCGTTGATAAATGAATTGCGGCAAAGAAAGGGGCTTGAAGCTAGGGTGTGTGTAACTGGTCAGCATAGACAGATGCTTGATCAAGTGTTGGAAACTTTTCAAATTAGACCAGAGTATGATCTCTCTATTATGAAGGAAAGACAGACGCTTTTTGATGTGACGAATTCTATCTTATTATGCATTAAGCCAGTTTTAGAAGATTATAAGCCAGATGTTGTATTAGTTCATGGAGACACAACAACAACATTTGCGACGGCGTTAGCAAGTTTTTATCTTCAAATTCCCGTTGGTCATGTTGAGGCGGGTTTGAGAACACATAATATCTTTTCTCCATTTCCTGAGGAATTTAATAGACAAGCAGTTTCTGTTATATCAACATATGATTTTGCACCAACTGAATTAGCATACAATAATTTGATTAAACAAGGGAAAAATAAGGAACAAATATGGATCACTGGAAATACAGCAATTGATGCGCTAAAAACAACTGTTAAGGAAGATTATTCAAATGAATATTTGGATTGGATTGGCGATGATAAGTTGATTCTTATTACAGCACACAGGAGAGAGAACCTAGGAGAGCCAATGCAAAATATGTTTAGAGCAATTAAACGAGTTTTGAGTGAAAACAATAATGTCAAAGCGATATATCCTATACATATGAATCCGCTGGTTCGGAAAATTGCATATGAAGAACTAAATAATGAAAATAAATAAAAATAATTGAGCCGTTAGATGTAGTTGATTTTCATAATTTTATGAATAAATCATATATGATTCTTACAGATTCAGGAGGAATTCAAGAGGAGGCTCCTTCATTGGGAAAACCAGTGTTGGTAATGAG
>CAMWOF010000164.1 GCA_947175805.1 uncultured Clostridiaceae bacterium | reverse complement strand
TCGGTCCGCACAAAACAGATGTCCACTGGACATCTTGTGCCCTCACTTTGCCTTCGCGCAAAAAAAAGAACACACCGGCAGTCCCTCTGGAATCTGCCGGTGCGCCCTTACGCCTCTGTATTCTTTTTATTACGGTTCCTGACAGCGCCCTACTCTGCCGTCTCAGCAACCTCTGTCAAAGAAAAATCTGACAGTGTAATCGTTGCCTCTCCTTCCGGGATATAAGTACCCGTTTTTGTCCCCGTATTGTCATATTCATCAATCGCCCCCAAGTTAATAAGGAAATCGATGGTATTACAGGTATACAAATCTGGCTGTGTCATATCTAACACATAGGATACCGTTTTTTCCTTCCCTGCCGTTAACTGCAGGTCTTCTCCGCCGAACCATTTATAGCTATTCTTCGGGTCCTGGAATACATATTTTACCTTTCTGTCTGCCGAGGATGTGATTTTGAAGGTAAGCCTATACTTCTTTCCCTCGGTCAGTGTAATCGGTGTCTTTGTCAGCCTGGTATCCCATTCCTGTAATGTATGTCCTTCTGGAAGAGCATTTTTCAAATCGATAAGATTATAAATCAACTTACCGGATTCCACCTCACAGCTTCCAAGCCCGTCGGCAACAGTCGCGCTCCAGCCCGTCAGACCATCTGCACCCTCTGAAAAATCTCCATTGCTAAACAGATTTTCGCTTTCTCCACCGATGACTTTGACCAGAGAAAAATCTGACAGCGTAATCGTTGATGCCGGAGTCGCCGGCGCATCCTCGTCACCCATTTTCCCCATAGAAACATAGAACTGCGCTGTAGTATCGTCTTCACTCATCGTAAATGTAAACTTTACTTCCTGCTCCTCGTCTTTAGCCAGGGAAACGGTAGCATCTCCATAAACAGCATACTTTTCGCTCATCACGCCGGTCAGTATCTCACGCGTTGCGGTAGACGTTGCCTTAAAGGATGCCTGATAGGTCTCACCAGCCTCCAATGCCAGTCCTGTCTGCTTTAACTGTACATGCCAATTATCTGTGCCCGCATTGGTAATGGTATACGAAATCTTTCCATCCTTAATGCTATGTTCTGCTTCGGCAGGCTCATTTATGGTCTCTTCCCAGTTGTCCATCCCGTCCTGACCACTTGTAAAATCCAGATTCTGCAATATATTCTCGCCTACCGTTACCGGCTCCTTCTCTGGCTCTTCCGTCTCCTCCAACACGATATTGTCAATCCAAATTGTATGCTGCTCTGTAATCTGCTTCCCACCTACAGCACCCATGGAGATACTTAAAATTGCTTCTGTGTCTGTCGGTTCTGTCATTTGGAACACAATTTCTGAGTGCTGCAATTCTGTATCCTTATCAGAGGTTCTTGCCTCCAGCGCAAATACCTTTGCATCATAGTCGGTATACGGTGTCCAGTCATCATCATGCTTACTTCCGTCACGCTGAATCGTATACATGATGTCACGTGCTATGTCACATCTTGCATCCAGGCTAAGCTTATACCATTTCCCTTCCTCAAGCGTTACATTATTTTGCTTTAACTGTATCTTCCAGTCCGCATCACCGGTATTTTTGATTGTAAGGCTCATGGCATTATCTGCCTTCTGGCTGTCAACCACATGGCTGACATCGCTTGCAGTATATGCGTATACCTCATAACCGGCCTCGCCTGCATTAAAGCTGCCGTTCTTAATCAGGCTGTCCTCTTCTACACGGACATTGTCTAAAAGAACCGTGGCATTGACACCCAAATCAAAAACAATGTCGCTGTCAGTGACTGACTCACCAATCGTTATCTTGCAGCTGTATGTCTGGTTTTCATTTGTCAAGGTAAACGTCTGCTTTTGTCCGGCAACCGTCACATGAATCTCTTTTGTTATATCTGCATCCTCTGTATCCAGCGCCGCCTCAAAGCTCACCACATAATCTGAATTTCCCAGAAGCGGAAGCCCGGTCTGCTTTAACTGTACCTCACCTGCGTCTGTGCAGCCTGTAGAAGCCACCTTCAGCCGCCTTCCATCCTCTAAGGACGTCACGCCATAAACTGCCCTTTCACCTTCATCTACAATATCCCAGTATTCCATGCGGTCCCTGCCCTCCTGGAATTTACCGTTATAGACGGCGTTGCCGTCTGCTAACACCTTTTTGCTGGTGTCAATCGTAAACGCAGAGCCTTTCTTAACACTCACATTGCTGATAAAGACATCATCTGTCGGAGAGGTATTTCCAAGATTAAATTCCAGACGGCCATTGCCATCACTTTCACTCTCCATCTTAAATGTATAGGTATAAGTCTGCTTATCCGTGCCTAGGGAAACCGTTGTATCCTGTAAATATCTCTTGAAGCTGACATCCGGTGCGGAAATGTCTACAATCATTGTCCTTGCTGCCTGCGCATAGGCGTCAAAGCTTACTGTATACTCATAGCCCTGCTGCAGCTGAATACCTGCCTGCATAAACTGTACACTGTAATCCTCTGTGCCTGCCGCAGTCGTTGTAATTTTCGCAGCCTTTGCGCTTGCTCCGAAGGTATCATCCGCTATCACTTCCTTGACTGCCTCGCCATCCTTCTGGCACCCGAATTCCCAGTCGGAAGCGCCCTCAGGAAGGATGTCTGTACCCTGGAAATTGCCGTTATATACTAGATTGCCGTCTGCAAACGGCTCTCTCCAGTTAATTACCTTCTCCGGCTTCTCTACGCCCTCTTCGCTGTAACCGTCAGTTTTCTGATATGCCCTCACATAGTCAACCATAAATGTCTGGTTCTCAAAATCTGTCGTCTCGTCCGGATAGCCCACCCAGCTTCCACCGACTGCCAGATTCAGTATCATATAAAACGGCTGGTCAAACGGCGCAGGATAGGAAACTGTACCCTGACCCTCTGTGGTGCTGTGCCAGTCGCTGGCTTCATGGTACTTAACGCCGTCCACATACCAGGTAATCTTTCCCGGCTCCCAGTCTACAGTAAAGACATGCCACTCACTTGCATAATCTCCTTCTGCCAGTACCTTTGTTCCCTGGCGCTCTGCATGGGGATTTCCAAAATGAATGGTTCCATAGGCTTTATTTGTTTCCTGACCCATGACCTCCATAATATCAATCTCGCCGCATCTCGGCCACTGTCCGTAAACGCTCTCATTGGTCGGCATCATCCAAAATGCAGGGAGATAACCCTTGCCCTCTGGCACCTTTACCCTTGCCTCAAAACGTCCATATGTAAAATCATGCTTTCCCTGGGTATTGATTCTTCCTGAGGTATAGGTTGCATCGTCACCTTCTCCTGTCTTAACCGGCTTAATCACCAGATTGCCGTCGTCTAAGTAAATATTGTCATCACTCTTTACATATGCCTGAAGCTCCGAATTTACCCAGCCCTTCTCATGGGTTTCATAATTCCAGTCAGCTTCATTCAATGTTTCGCCGTCAAAATCATCCTCCCACTTAAGCTCAAAGTCATCATAGGAAGGGATTGTGACAGCCTCCTCCGTAGTTGCTTCCGTCGGTTCCTCTGTAGGCGTTTCTGTCGGTGTCGCTGTCGTCGCTTCCGTTGGCGTCGCTGTCGTCGCTTCCGTTGGCGTCGCTGTCGTCGCTTCCGTTGGCGTCTCTGTAGTTGTCGCATCCGCTTTCTCTACAACCGTAATTTTGCATACTGCCTTTTTCCCGTTTCCGTCCTTGGAGGTCACGGTAATCTTGGCCGTACCCTTTTTCACAAGCTTTACATGCCCCTTGGAATCCACAGAGGCAACCTTCGGATTGCTGCTCTTATAGGACACCTTCTTAAGCGTTGCCTTTGCTGGGGATACCGTTGCTTTCAACTGCACAACTGTTCCCTCCTCACCCTGCAGGGTCTTCTTATTCAGCTTTACCTTGGTCACCGGTGTTCCCACCTTGACCGTCAGCACCGCCTTCTTTTTCGGATTTGCCTTGCTCTTAACGGTAATCTTAGCTGTACCGTTTTTTACCGCTTTCAGCTTGCCCTTTTTGCTCACCTTAACAACCTTGGAATTTGAGCTTGTATAAGTCACCTTTTTGCTCACCTTCCCGGTGCCCTTCACTGAAACCTTCAGCTGATATGTCTTATTCTTCTTGATTACAAGAGTTGTTGTATCCGGCTTGGTAATTTTAACACTCGTCACCTTTGCCTTGGCGGCCGAGATTGGCGCTGCTCCCGCCGGCGGTGCAGCCAGACTCAGTGTCATTGCCAGCGCTAATGCTGCTGCAATTGCTTTCTTCATCTTCATGATATTTTCTCTCCCTTCCATACAATATTTATGTTATTCTTTCTTCTTTGTTTTTTTCATAATTCTCTCTACAAAATACAATGTTATGACTCTCTTATTTCACTGCCCACAAGCAAATGCCTATACCTCCTGGCCAACCAGCAAATTCCGTACACTGTCATAATGCCCGCCGGCAAAATCAAAGCTCATTTCCTTATAGCTCCATAGGGCATAGCCAATCCCATATCTATCAAACAGTGAAATCACATCCTGAAACCATCTTCCAGTATCCGCCTCCGGCGCCAGCTCTATAACGCCAAACTCCCCACAATAGAGGCTGATGCCCATTTCCTTTGCATAGGCGATGGCCTCTCCCAGCATCTCCTCGTGAAACTCCAGTCCCATTTCAGAGGCTTTAGCATTTGCAACCGGCATCCCCTGCAGACCCAGCGCCAGGGATTTCTTCCGATACCACTCCATTTCCTTCGGGTAGGGAATCTCTTCGTCCGGCTTCATGGCGGCCACCCAGCATGCTTTCTGGTGCGTGAACAATAGCGGCTCATAATAGTGGAAAGTATACATAATATTTTCGTCCAAAGGCCTTCCCAGCATCGGAACGCTCTTTGCGCTATTCCACTCTACGCCTCCATAAATAATAAGCGTATTCGCTGTCTCCTGTCGTATTACCTTTACAGCTTCAGCCGCCAACTGGTTCCAGGGCGCTGCATATTCAGGATTCACAAGCTCATTGAGCAGCTCAAAGGCAATATCCTCTCTGTCTCCAAAACGCTGTGCCAGCCGCTGCCACAGCGCTAAAAACCGTTCCTGCAGCGACCGCTCCTCAAATAGCCTGTTGCGCCCTTGCTCCTGCGCATCATTAAAATCATAACCGGCTGTTTTGTGCAAATCCAAAATCACACGCAGTCCAGCATTCCTGCACCACCCTAACAACCGTTCCAGCAATATGTAATTTTCCTCCCTATCATCTCCTTCCTCTGTCTCCAAAAATTCATAGTCCATCGGTACGCGAACATGATCAAAACCCCATTCGGCAATCCGGCAAATATCCTTTTCACTGATAAAATGCTCATAGTGCTCCCTGGTGTGCTCACACTGTGAAAAATAACCGCCGAGATTTATTCCTCTTTTGTAAACCATATTCCCTCACCCTTTCCCAGTTTTTTGCCCTTCTTATTCTGTAAGCACAGCCTATCATTTTCTTCTGCGCCTTGATACAATTATTTTCTGATTTATTGCATAATATTCTTGTGTTTTTAGGAATGGGATGCTATACTCTTTAAATATAAAATACCATGACAGGAGAGAGTAATGCAGCAGAACCCAAACCAGACAATTACTTTAAATCAAGAGATAACCCACGCTCAATTTGTACAGCAGGAACACAACATTTCCCATCTTGCCTACGAGAAGGAATTTGCTTTTTATAATGCGGTAAAAAGCGGACGTATCAGCGAGGTAAAGGAGCGTATGCTGCCCCTCAGAAATGAACAGCTCGGCCGGCTTTCCGAGGATGACTTAAGAAACCTGAAATACCATCTGATTATCACCATTGCCCTCATTACCCGGTTCTGCATTGAAGGCGGAATGGTGC
>CAMWOF010000163.1 GCA_947175805.1 uncultured Clostridiaceae bacterium | reverse complement strand
GTACAAGATGTACTTGTTGATGCATTAAAAATATGATAATTAGGATCCGGAGGACCACCTTTAGGATCAGCAATAAACCAAGGATCTATATCACTATTCATTTCGCATCCGAATATCTCAATTGTATTTTTAACAATATAATATACAGTTCTTGGATCTAATAATTTATACTTTCCAATACTTAACAACACATCGGGTATAGTATACTTTTGTGTATTAGCAAACATTAAAACCGGACTCACATTAATACTTTTTAGATAATAAAGTGTTTCTTTCGTATCGCTAATTGTCTCTTCATCAGTCAGCGCAAATAATCCTGCAAAAACAAAAGCTCCTACTGGAAAATCATTTGATTTCAGTATAGAAACTGCCGTGGAAAAATCTTTAATATTTAGTTGTTTTGCATAAATAGTATTTCTAGAAATCTCATTTACACTTTCAAACCCAAGCAGAACTCTAGCATGAAGCTGATGAAGTAGTGATAATTCTTCAAAATCTGGATCTTTAAAATAATTAATTACATCCTCTGCATGGCTTTCTATATGTAATATTATTTCGCAATTATAACTATCAGCTGTTTTGGTTAGTTTCTTAAGATTGTTCTTTCTAATATTGACCGGATACTCACGTGGATCAAAATACGATCCTGTTGGTGTACAAACCATTCCATATACATCTTTATCTGTCACAAAATTATGTGCAACTTTTCCAACCTGATTTTCTATTACAAGTTCCCTAAAATGATGAATAATATACTCTACTTGCTCTTCATATCCTAGATTAAATTCACTTTCGTCGATTTCATGAACTGGCAACCTTGAATAAAAACAAGGAGAACACAATCCTTTTAAAGATCTAGTACAAAAACGACCTTTAAGAATAAATTCAGGAAATGGTCCTATTGATTCTCGAATACTACCTCCAAACGGAATCTGATCACATTGTTTTTGAATATCCCCATAAATATATGCTGCTGCCCGCATAGACTTTGTAAGTGAAACAACTTCCGACGTTAAGTTTTCCAAATGTGTAACCTCCATATCAAAACTTTCGCCATAAAAAAACTTCAAATTCAAATTATAATCTCCATAATTTTATCACAAAAAAAGTATATATCTTTTGATAACCAATCACAATATGGTGTCACCATACTTTGTTCACAAGCCAAACACAGCAATTTATAACTTGATTTCCTAATATAATTTAATTTTTATAAACCGCCTTTCTGCAAAAGCACCGATTACGTATGAAACCCACCACCAATAGACTTCAACTAATAATTTTTATTTGTTATACTCACCTTGCAGGTAACAGGCACACTACAGAACCCAGGAAGGTGAATGACGAGACTGTATAACGGTAACCCCACATTTTTATATGGTGTCGGTCATCCGTTAAAATATCTATGAATAGCGCATATGCAGAGGCGCATTTACCTGTTCCTCCAAAAAGCTCGCATTTCCCCACTTCAATGTATTGTGCCATCCCACTCTGCATTCTGCGTCAGAACATCCTGCCGTTGCTCCCACATCTTATGAATTTCATCTACAACATTCCTATATTCCTTTTTGCCATTTATCAATCACAAAACTCCCTGTTTCAGTACTTCCAACCTGCAGTCAATCTCTGAAATCTGCTCCTCACTTTTGGTTTCCGACACCGTCCTAATGTTTTCTTCCAAAACAGCCAAAAATGCATCCTTTCCACCTAATACTTCCTGAACCGCCCTTACTACTGCATCCTACAAATCCGATTTCTTAATGGTAGGTACATCACATTTCTTTGGTTCATATTCCACACGAGTGCAACACCGCCAGTCCATAGAATGTTTTCCCCTGTTGTTCTCTCCGTTCCTGTTCTGTCCTGTCAAATGTCTCCTTGTTAATGATTGACTGGTAATATTCCACCAAAAGTATGGTCGCGCCATTCTAAAATAGTATTGCCACGTCATTTTTACATTTACAAGGTGTGGCACTATCATACTTTTAGGAGGTGAAACTATGGTTCTTCATCCAAAACAATTCGGCATAGTTCTAAAAAATGCACGAATGGACAAAAGACTTACTCAGGCCGAATTAGCTGAAATTCTGGATATCTCCCTGCCATACCTGAAAGACCTTGAGCGATTCCGTAACAATCCAAGCTACGAGGTGTTCGAAAGGGTCATCCGTTACTTCAATCTGTCAGCAGACACGGTCATCTATCCCAACCAGAACCAAGCTGACAATACATATCAGAAGATAGGGCGACTGCTAACCACCTGTGACGAAGGACAGCTCAAGGTCATCCTTGCCACCACAGAGGCACTATTATCCGAAAGTGAAAAAATCTCCGAACCAGAGTAACAGATGAATGCGGTGTTCAAGGAGTATTTCCGTCACTTTTTCCCTGCATTCTAAAGGCTCATTCCTGCTACAGTTTTCCCGTGCAAAATGAGCCGCTTTTACTATCTTATCCATTTCTGAATTTCTTCCAGTGACAAATCCTGCCGCATAACCCCCATGCCACTTAACAGAAGGATACAATCCACATATCCCTGACAATATGCTTTCTGACCTTCCAACGAATTTATATCTTCCAGTATTTCCATCCATTCCCAAATTAACTGTTGCTGTTCTTGTGGGAGCTGCTGTATCGTTACCTTGCACTTTTCACGAAGTTCTTCCATTTTCTCCTCAGTTTTCCTGTATGCTGGCACCTCTACTGCGGTATCCCTTGTCACATTCTCACAGCGTAGCCGATTTAAAAACCATCCTACCTGTTCCCATATTTTGTTCTGCATATTCGTGTCCTCCTTAAAATCCTATTATCATTATTAACATATTCGCAGATTATTACCCCACCATAAAAAACAAAGCGCCATTTTCCAACCAATTGATCCCCTTAATCTATGTAGTTGGAATAATATGCGATTTTCTGTCGCTCTATCAAAGCACCCAACAGCCATTACACGGATAAATGTATCTTCTTCTTTGATATCTGCTGAGTTTTATACTTCCCGTAATATCATTCATGTGAACAAAAAAGAAAAGGTTCTTGATGGTATTCAATACCGTCAAAAACCTTTATCTCCGCCTTTACCCGTATATTTATCTTAATATTCGGAAATATAACTTTTATTTTTTATTGTCATTTCAAGGCTCTTTCAAAAATGGTGTGATAGTGGTGTAGTAAGCACCTTGCCTCCGCGTGAAATCATTGATTTTACAGGCTTTCTTAGGACTTTTCAAGATGTTGCCGTGGCAGATGAATAATATTTTAATCATATCTTTTATATCCCTGTATCCTTTTCCTCATTTGCTGCAAGTAAAACATCGCCTACTCCATTTATATCATAACAAAGAATGTTTTTGATTTCCATAAAATTCCCATTTTCGTTATTTTTTTCTTATCAAGGCTCTAACCAAAACTCAAAATGATGCAATAGTGGTCTAGTAAACGCCTTTTCATTTAAAGAGCTCCTTGATTTTACTAGGATTTTAACATAAATACAAGAAATCCTCCGGTAGTTCTGAGTTTACATCACTATACCGGAGGATCGTGTTTTTGAGATGAGAAACGTGCAATTTTATTTTATGTTACATTATCCGACTCATTGTGAGTTTGTCCATCTAATGCCTTTTCAACAAATCTATTGATTCCACAATACTTAAACATTATATAGCGAATTATTGATAACAATTCAAATAGAATGAAAAGGACAATTGCTGTTCCTATGACGGAGAATGTAAGCTTAACCGCAGAAAAAGATGCATATTCCTTATAACGTAGATACATAAAATTTCCCCACATTATCGGTCCGACATGAAACAGATATACACCAAAAGAACATCTTCCCAAAAGCACCACTACTGTTCTAAGTGGTATCGGTTCAATTCTCACCTTAACAAAGAATAATAAGAGGCACAGCGCCATGATAACCATAAATGGTGACGTATAATTTACAAACCGATCAAGACATGACCAAACCTCCCCGTTCTTTTCGATAATATTAGCATTACAAAGATCAACCTGGTACATTTTTATTGCCCATGCAAATACTGCTGATGCAAAAAACACTGGAATTGTCACATACCACTTTGCCCATTTGGGAATCCCATATAGTCTGAAATACGCTCCGAAAACATAGAGGATTATCAACCACATTCCACTGTATCCTCCGCCTAGAACGAAATTATCTCCACCATTGAATATATGTAATGTACAGGTTGTTATAAATAGAAATACAAGGATTTCCACATGATTCCTTTTTCCGACTCTTTCCAAACCGATATTCAAAAGAGGAATAAATGGAAAAAGAAGTGCGTATGCGTTGAAATACCATAGTGTTTTTGAAGTGAGTGGAAAGAATGATTCTTGTAAAACATTTCTCTCTATGCTGATACCCGTAAACAACTTGGTATATGCAAGAGGAACTACAAGCCAGAAAAACAACTCCAGCCAGCGCAGTACGAAACGAGAGAATTTAAAATCATTCTCTTTGTTAACAAATCCGGAAATCAATGCATAACAATTAACGGAGCAGTAACCGAGTATTTCGAGAAACCAGGCTGTGCAGAACTGTTCTCTATGTCCGCTTGAATAGGCTAACACACCCCCTTGTCCAAGTATATGCAATACCAGTATTAGGATCATTGAAATACAACGAAACAGTTCTACACCTTCATTTCTATCAGACGATGCATTTGACACTTTACTATTCATCCAGATTACCATCCAACTCAATATTTCCAGTTGGAACTCCCTCGCCATGCATAGCATTATTTACCCATGGCTCAACATCTCCGTCATTATTAATGATTGGTACTTGCATTTTATTGAATACATACTTTCCATTTTCATCAAATACTAGTTCTACGTATCCAACTTTTCCTAAAGAACCACCGACAAACAATACACTCTTGCTTCCATTGTTATTTACTATTTCATATCTGTAATATGATTCCTTATCGCAGTATTCTGTAACATCTATCTTCTGCCCATCTACTGTCATATAAATCTTGTCGCCAGATATCTCTACATAAGTACTATCCAGAGGATAGCTAACTGAGAACGAAACCTCGTTATCAGTTTCCTCATAAATCACCTCACCTCCATCTGCCGTATGAAAAATGCGAACAAACTTTTCAGCAGCATTTACTATCATAGCTCTTGTTGAAGGTATGACAAATAAAGTTGCCATGCCAATTGCCACACACGCCACCGCTCTTGTCCATTTAGATGATTTTCTTTTTTGCTTTAGACCTTCTCTTATTTCAACCATCTTTTTATCATCCATAGATATCTTATCAAATACTTTCTTAACATTCTGTTCCATGTTGATTCCTCCATTTCTTTTTCAATTCCTCTTTACCCCTATTAATTCTCATAGCTACTGCAGATTCTCCTAATTTTAGAATTTTTGCAATTTCCTCATAGGTATAACCCTCATAATAATGCAAGTAAATCGGAACTCTATACAACTCCTTAAGGCTCATCAGGCAATTATAGAAGCTCTCATCCTCATCATTTATATCTTTGTCACTACCAATCAGATTATCTAATTCATCATAGTTCAGCATTGCCTTATTCTTACATGACTTCAAATAATCCCTACACATATTGGCTGTCATTTTATACAAATAAGCTTTTTCATACTCACTCCTAATTGGCACATTCTTTGAAAGAAGCTTTAGAAAAACATTTTGAACGATATCTTCGGCCTCTTGTTTTATTCCAATATACGATAGGGCAAATCTATACAAATCATTTGAATAAGAATCAAATAGATTTACAACTATTTCGTTTTTCACCTCACATCCCTCCTGTTTTCTTTTGAGATCTCATATATATAACGATTTACAGAGCGTTTTTCTCACATTTACAAATAATAATTTTATTGTAG
>CAMWOF010000162.1 GCA_947175805.1 uncultured Clostridiaceae bacterium | reverse complement strand
TGACGCAAAATATCATGTCCCTCCGGGGACATAGACGCCGGCAAACTCTCATCCATACACATCACAATGTTATGACTGACCAGAACACTGTCCGCCCCCGCAGCAATCCCTGCCTGGAAGGGCAAAAAATCAACAGTCTCAAAATCCGCATATTCTCTGTTATCCACAGCAAAGCCCTTATGGGTATCCCTGTTATTCCCATAACCGGGAAAATGCTTTAATACACTGCCCATATTGTCCCGCTGCATCTCCTCCACCACAGTCGCAACATATTCTGCTGTTTCTTCAGCATTTTTACCAAAAGTTCTCTGATAGATATAATCGGATGCATTGACAGACACATCCGCCACTGGCGCCAGATTCACATTAATACCCAGCGCATGCAATAACGCCGCCTTTTTTTCGGTGTCCGAGGCAATTTCTTCCATGCCGCCTGCCGCATATAACTCCTGGGGTGAGCGAAATTTTTCCTCAGCCAGCCTTTTATATCTGCTGACTCTTATAACTGTACCACCTTCCTCATCCACCCCTACCAGCATCGGTATCTCGCAGACCTCCTGCATCCTGGCAATGTCCTCTATCACCGTCTCCCGGCTCTTGCCCTTAAAAAAATCCGCAAATAAAATAATCCCACCCGGCTGGTATTGCTTTAACTGCTCTACAGACTGCCCTTGATAATGCAAAAAAATCATCTGGTTCATTTTCTGCTCCATGGACATATCCTGCAAATATTCCCGTGCCGCATACTCCGACACAGACATCTTTTTTGCAGGAACCTCCGGATGGCCTATTAGCTTCGTGCGACCTCCCTTTCTCTGTTTCATGGCAAGCTCCTTGGCTGCCGCTTCCTTTGCGCCGTCATGCACCACCGTTTCCACATTTTCAGAATTTTGAAACGAACAGCCTGCACAAAACAGAAGGGTGAAAAATACAAGCATATATATTTTTATTACAGAAAAAAGCTTATTTGCCTCCATCAAAAAAACATCCTCCATAACTGGCTGTAAAATCTTATCATATTATCCCTGCTGCATTATAACGCAATCATGGCTTTGTATTTTGCTCCAATGATACCTGCACGGCTAAATATGCAGGAAAAGATATACTCTGTCCGCAAGGGTGCATGCCTGCTTCCTCTCCCGAAATAGCGTCTTCAGCCTGGAAAGAAGCGCCTCCGTCCCCTCTCCTGCTGCTTTATTGCTGTAGCTGATACTTTCCATGGTGCGGGCAAGCTCCCTGATATCCGCCTCCGTCATTCGCTCCTCTGACTTTGTCCCCGCAAGCATTTTACATAACTGGGCGTAATGGCTGTCTGCCTGATAAAATTCCTTGTCCACAGCCCGCATACACTCACACATATAATGATAATATGCAATCACATTGCCTGCCATATCCCGTTTGTGATAGCTCCCTATCCGTCTGCCCTTTTTCCATAGAAATCTTCCAAGGACAAGCGCGAGTACCAGCAAAATCCCGTACAGAATCACAATCCAAATCCATCGTACCTTATCCAGAGAGAATGCTGTTCCCGTGCTTTCTCCCTCTACGGTATCCTCAGCGTCATTACCGCTCAGCAGGTTTCCGAAAATCGACCAGAAATCGTCTTCTTCCTCCTCGTCATCGGATGCCGGTGTTACCTCTGCTACCTGCCATTTTCCGTCCAAAAACACCTCCACCCATGCATGGGCATTCGCATCCGTCACCTCCACATCCACCACTGCTGTTCTGCCGAGAGCAGACTCCCCGGTAAAATAGTCGTCATAGGACAAATCTTCCCGTAAATCTGCGTCCATCACCAGTGTATAGGGAACCGCATAACCCTCTATGTATCTGGCAGGAATCCCAAAATACCGGAAAATCAAAACAGCGGCGCTGGCAAAATGTGCGCAATACCCTTTCCGGCTCTTCTCCAGAAAATGATTGACAAAATCTCCGTTTCTGGGCATGGAGCCCGGTCTTAACGTATAGGTGATATTGTCCTGAAAATACTGGCTCACCTGGGCGATCATCTCCTCGTCACTGCCATGAAAGCCTGCTTCCGTGCAAAACCGTTCTATTACGGACACATTTGCTTCCGGCACATCTAAATAACTGTCCTTCACCTGCTGCTGCCGGACACCCTTTTCATTGTACGGATAAAATGTATACTCTTGCTGCATATTAAACTCAATACCCCTGTTATATTGGTATCTTGATAACAGCTCTTCGTCACAAGAAGAATAATAAGGCATATACAGGTACTTATTGTCAGCCCCGACATTTTTTACCTGCATGATACCTTTTGTATCCCCGTCCACAGGCTGTGCAAAAATATCATCGGTGTCCTTGCTCCAATGGTTCACATCATAATATTCTCCTGTGAAACACTTTAAATATACCGTCTCATAGCTGTAAGGAGTGAAGGTAACCACCAGATCAGGCTGATAATCCGAGCGCACAGAAGATACACCGCCAAGCCTCCCCCCACTCATTCCGCTGGTACTGCCATAGAAATTAAACAGGCTCGAAAATCCCGTCAACAAAACATTTTCCACCGGATCCTCTATCTTTGCCTTCACAGAGCTTGCCTTATAACGGTAATAGAACTCCTCCTTTGGATACGTGATATTGCAGACGCAAATCACCAAAACACATATCACAACGGAACTTAAAATCGTCTCGGCTATCACCTTGCCCGACTGGCTATAGCAAAAGCTCCGCCGCCGCTTTTTTGCAACGTAGGAAAACTGGGTACTCTCCTTGTTACGCGTGTAATGACCATTTGCCTTCAAAATCATAACACTCAACAAACCGGCGAATAAGAGGATCATATAAAAAGAATCCGGCTCCTGGTTAAAGAACAGCGGTACTGTATACAACGGCACAGATATCATGACTGCTGCTAAGATGCTCATATAGGTAGACAGATAGATATTCAGTATAATAATCTCCACACACCCCACAAAGACTGCCATCACAGTCACTGTCAAATCCCTATTTGTAAAATACTCATTGAATTCCCTGACCGCCGGCATGTCAAAATACGTGGATGCAGAATCATAAATAATGTTGAGAACAGCATAAAAACCACTGTTTATATGCTTGCTAAACACCGTAATGCCTGCGGCATAAATCAGGAAAAAAATCACATAACCGGTATCTCTGACCCATGTTTTCCCCGATTTAAACAGGTAACTAAAATATGCTGCAATCAATATATATGCTATGGCTACAACCGGAACATAATAACTGATATCAAAGCACGACAAAAAACCGCCCATGGAACCAAATACAATGCAGACCTCAATCAGACCCTTTACAATTGCATCCTGTCCCGGCGTCACATCGCCCATAGATACCTGCTCAACCAGCGTCACCCCCTGGCAAAGAGTTATCACCTGTTTCTTTTTTTTCTTCTTTTTAAATAATCCTAATTGCATATATATCCTTCTACATCTCCGCCATACTGCAACAGCACATCGCCACCAGTCATGCCGCTGCTGCCAATTACCATAAACCTGGTATCCTCCTGCACCAGACGCCTCATCATCATACAGCCCAACTCCGCCGTCTCATAATATGCCTCATAATAAATACTTTCTATCCATGCGTCCAAATCCTGCTGGTTATCAACAGGCATGCGCTTCATATCTTCCTCACGGGTACTCCACCATTGCAGCGTAAAGGGAATCTGGTTTTGAAGCAAAAAATGTGCCATGCCATAAGCAGCAATCAAAATCCTATTCAATATCATTGTCTCGTTTTGAAACAGCTCCACCAGCACAATAAGCTGGCTGGAGGACAAACTCACCCTCTCCTTTACCATCAGCGCATCCTTCTTCGCTGACAGCTTCCAGTGAATGTTCTGCAGTTTATCTCCGGGTCTGTATTCCCGCACATCCTGCACATCAGAAAAATCATGTCCCTTTTTCCTGCTTTCCTCCAACTCCGTCATGCCATTGTTTACTGCCGCCATATCCGGCTCCACCTCCAGCGAGCCAAAGGGCAGCAGTACGATTTCCTTTTTTTCTGAAATATCTCTTTTCCAACAGACAAACCCCAGCCAATCTAATACCTGCATCTGCTCTGCCTCTATAGACAATACTCCTAAATACTCACTGGAAAGAGGATAGCTGATTTCATTTCGCTGTCCGGCATATGCCGGAATATTCAACACATGTTCACCCTCCAGCCTGAAAAAAGCATTTTTTACATGCAGCTTTAAATTGACGTTCAGCATCGGAATCCACGCCGGATTATCCAAAACCACCTTGAGAACAAAAGGGTCCTCAATATGTATATTTTCCTTAGCTCCTGCAAAAGAAACGTGGAGCCGTGACAGCATCAGCCTGGCAGTCAAAATCGAGGCTATCGGCATAATTATCATAATAATCATGATAATCAAATTGAAATACCCGTGTAAAAAAAACAGCATGAGCAGATTCGCACAAAATATAATCATATATTTTATGATGTTCCACACCTGTCTCATACTGTTTTCTTCCTTCCCTTGCAAGGAGCTCCTGCTCTATAAACCATCAACCGTTTATAATCATCTATCAATGCACGAAACTGCTGTTTATACATTTATTCTCAAACAGCTTTTGATTTAAAGATTTTTCTGCCCCGATGCATTTATGTATATACTACTCTCAGCTTTCATGCACTTATGTCCTTGGAAGCTTCACGCTTTTTCTCACTTCCGTAAGTGCAGCCTTCGTATCCAGTCCATTTGCCTTTGCCTTGGTTCCCAGCCTCACCCTATGCGCCAGGACGTCCGTATATATGAATCCGATATCCTCTGGTGTCACATATTCCCTGCCCCTGAGCACTGCCACCGCCCGCGACATCCGAAGCAGGGCAATAGAACCTCTTGGGCTGGCTCCCAATGAGAAATATTCGCTCTCCCTTGTGGCCTCTGTCAGAGACACAATATAGTCAAAAATAGACTCATGTACCTCCAGGCTATTTGCCTTTTCCTGCAATCCCAGCAAGTCTTCCCTTGTCAGCACTGCCTTTACATGGCTAATTGGCTTAAACTCCTGCCCTTTTAATATTTCGATAGCAGATTCATGGGACGGATAACCCATGGACAAGCATACCATAAAACGATCCAATTGGGATTCCGGCAGCATCTGCGTACCAGAGGAACCTAAAGGATTCTCCGTGGCAATCACCGCAAAGGGCTCTGGAAGCTCTCTGGTCACCGCATCTACCGTAACATGCTTCTCCTCCATAATCTCCAAGAGGGCAGATTGTGTCTTCGGAGAAGTACGGTTAATCTCGTCTGCCAAAAACAAATTACAAAAAGCTGATCCCTCTCGATACTCAAACTCTCCCGTCTTTGCATTATACATAGAAAAACCCATAATATCACTGGGCAAAACATCCGGTGTAAACTGCACACGGTTATAATCCATTGAAAGGGTCTTCGCAATAGACATAGCTAACGTGGTTTTCCCCACACCCGGAATATCCTCCAACAGCACATGCCCACCTGCAAGAATCGCCGCAATTACCTTTTCAATAATCTCATCCTTACCCTTGACAACCTGCGCAATCTCTTTTATTGCAATTTCCAATTTCCCCTTCATACATCCTCCGAAAACCTTCCCTATTCTATCGGTAAATCATCCGAACCGTCATCCAGCGTAGGGACAGCACAGGCAAAGCTGTTTTTAGAACAGTCTATGCATCCCATGGATTCTACTTCCTTTCCCTGCACCTTTTCATCTACATCTACATTAATATGCCCTGCACCCTTACTCATATCTGCATCCAACTGTGCAATTAAATCGTCAATCATTGCTGATTCATCCATAATAAAAACTCCTTTCGCAATTAAGTAATCATTTAAAAAACTATACCATATGCATATAAAATTTACAATGCTAATTCTTCTGACTATTATAA
>CAMWOF010000161.1 GCA_947175805.1 uncultured Clostridiaceae bacterium | reverse complement strand
GAGTTAGCAGATCAGGTGTTTGAAGCATTGAATAAAGCTAAGACAATGCGAACAAAAGCAAAACAAGATTGGCAAGCTTCAAAAGAGCAGTTTGAGAAAGAATTGTTGGGTGAGTGATATGGATATAAATAGAATTAAAATGGTTTATGGGTGGCTATGTAACCTTGTAAATAGCCCAAATGCTATGGCATTTTCCGTTTTTTAGCCAAGAATTATTCAGAGAAAGCTGGAGCATCGAATCTTATTCATCCCATGATTGTGACGGTTTCAAAAAAGTGTTTGATGACGGATATTATGTAAATGCTGCAGGAGATGCGTTCATTGAAATTAACGATAGAGTAAAAAAGATTTTTAAAAACATCAATCCTTTGGCAACAAAGGTTCCTGATGGCGATACAGCAATGACAACAGTTTTTTCTTTCAACAATCCATTGCTCAAGGTTTGCGATATATCTACAGATTCTGGACAAAACGAGCAAAAGGATTTATGTTAATGTTGCATGGAGCAATGTTTGTACTTCGCAATCCAAAAGCTCTTGCAAATATTACAATTACTGAAGAAGATGGTATGTGTTGTTTGATGTTCGCAAGTATACTGATGTATAAAATTAACGATGCTGTACAGTATTCAGGGATACAAGAATGATAGGAAACGAAAGAGGTGAGAGAAATGATTCGATTGGAGGGACTTTTTAGTCAGTCTTTTGGAGGAGCTTGTACTATACGAGGTTATGCAAGATATGACGAAATTGTTGCATTATCATATCCTCATGTGGGATACCAGCGTCCAGTAGACAGTATTCATGTAGATGAGATTTCAACATTTATTATTTCTGGATCAAATAGTTTTAGTCCGGAAGTTATTTTGGCATATACTGCAAGATATGATTACTATAAACAGGGTGCTGTATCAGGGATAGACCCGATTGCAGATATTCAGAACGGAAGAGGATTTACTTCCAATATTGATGATATTTTTTTTAAAAAGATTCGAAAGGTAAATAATGGGTATTTGTATGAAATCTGTATTCCAAACGAAAAAAAATTATCAAAAGAAGATAAACCATTTCGTAGGGTAGATGGAAATCATCGGCTTCAAGCTATGGAACAATTAATATCCACAGGGCAAATTAGCAGTACCTATTTAATCCCATTTTGTCTTATCTTATTTGCGGATACCGATTCACTAAAAGATGAAAAGGTTATTTTTCACAACATTAACTCCAAAGCGGTTCCGTTAAAGTCAGAACAGCTTCTTAAAAGTGTTGTAATGCAACAAAATGATGGATTAGACTTTAACGACAAAGAATTGACAGAGAAATTCGGCTCTCAATATCTTTTGGCAAGAAAGATATTGAATAACAATCCACTTATCGTTAAAAAATTGGAGTATATTAAGTGGATTCACCCTCATATCTTGAGCATAATTGTAGATTTGATTGAGTATGTGCAGGAAAAAGATGCTATTAAAATTGAAACAGTGGAACAACAGGATGCATTTATAAACAGCTTGAATAATACATTAACACATGCTCAATATATAAGTTCTACTGAACTTAAAATGGCTTCTGGCTTGCTGTTTTTGCTCGTTTATCTGTATTTTGATATTGAAACTGGAGAATGGGATCCTCAGCACAGAACAGAAAAGGAAAAGAAAAAGGATCAGTTGATAACTTGGGCACAAAAATATGACATTACAAATGCTCAGTGCGATACTGAACAACATGCTGCAGCAAATGCAGATTGTATTCAAGAGATATTTGATAAGTATACCCTTTCTACAGAACAGACTATTTTTATGTCTCGGTGCTTTGATAAGCGATACGATGAAAATGAACATACAATTCGTAGAGCTATAGAAAGTGTGAATCATGAAAAGGGAAGTTCGCTAAGACTGTTGCGAGTAGATCAGCATAAAGAGGGGAAGACTGGGCAAATATCGGATCGTATAATGCGAGATATTGAGATGTCTGGTCTAGTAATTGCTGATTTAAGTAGCGGTAGATCGAATATTCCACATGAGATAGGATTTGCAATGGGGCTAAAAAAAGGCTTGATTTTGATCCACAATGGGACAAATGCTGAGGCGGATGAACATACACCTTCAAACATAAAAATGTATGAACAAATTAGATTTAATCAAGATTATTATACGCTCGAAAGCGAGTTGAAGGCCAAATTAATTGATTATTATAAACTTTAAGGAGTTGCCCCAAATAACTCCTCATGCATGCCGTCATACCTACTGTACTAATCAGGTCAAAAATGGAGTGTCTCCAAAGCCCCTGTAATATCTCATGGGTCATTCGGACATTGCAATTACGCTGGGGTATTACACTCATTATGAGTATGAGGATGTGGAGAAAAAGTGAGAGAACTGGAGAAAAAGCTGTCTGGGAATAGATAGGATACAAAGAGAGTAGTTTTGAGTTTATAGAGAAAACCTTGAAAATAAGGGAAAAACGAGGATATACCAAGCTAGAAGGAGTTATGAGAAATATGATAAAAATTCTATTTGCGTGCCGCGTCAGTATCTTGAAAAATCCCAGAAAAGCCAGTAAAATCAATGGTTTTACGGAAAAATAAGGCACTTACTACACCATTTTTGAAAGAGCCTTGAAATGACAAGAAAAAATAGATGCGAAATGAGCACAGGAAGACATGGATTGCTTTTGATTGGAAAAACAGCCTTTTTCTGCTATGTTTGTAGTATAGGAAAAGGCTGGTAAAATTATTATTAAATTGGGATTTACAGGGGAAATGATGGCAGAAGTAAATTTGAAGGAAGCATACATTAAATATCTAGATATTTTAAATAGTGGATGTAAAAATGAAATTGAAAAAGCAAAATATAATTTATTATTTGAAGCATCTAATTTCTTTGAAGTAGTTGTTAATTATGTTACATTATATAAGTTTGGATTAAAATATGATTTTGGAAAATGTATTATTCCAAAGGGAGCCAAGTTATATCGTATTAGATGTTATGAAACGGATGTCGATTTTTCAAATCAAAGTCAGTGGGAAGCTCCACCACATAGACCACAGAACAGAGCAAATATTAAAGGACAAGAGGCACTATATTTAGGAAGTACAGAAACAATTTGTTTGTTAGAAGCCCATATTAAAAAAGGTGATGTATATGCATTAGGGATTTATGAAGCGGCAGAGGACATAGAAGTTGGCGGATATTTATTGTTTGATCCGAATAATGAGCTCCATAACTTGGCCGGAATGATTTTAAATGCGTTTTTGATAGCGCCTTCTCGTAGCCAAAGAAATAAAGAGTTGTTTTCCTATTTGGATTCCCAATATGGTGTATTGTCATTGGACGATTTTGAGGATATGAATGCACTAAAAGAAAAGGGCGGATTACAGCTTTCTGTGAAATTTGGAGTGCTAAATCAACTTGACAAATACTATAATCTTACAAATCAATTGTGTAATATTCTTTCTAAAGATACGCCTGATGGTATAAGATATAGTTCATGTTATCTACCATTAGAAACTGTGGGTATAAAGTGTTCCGATTATAATGTCGTTTTGTATAGCGAAGGAATTTCAAAAATCAAATTTGTTGAATATAAAATCAAAACAAATACACAAGACTTTGATTACACAGATTTTTTGAAAATAATAATGAAATGATAATTTTCTGTTTGTCATGAATTGAATAAAATTATAAACAGTATTTACGGAGGAAACATATTATGAATTCCAGTAATCAGAAGAAATCTGTTAATAAAACAAATAAAAGAAAGAATTCAAATCTAACACAGTCATGTAAACAAAAGAAACAGAGTAATAAAATGACAAATTCCGAACGAGCGGAGTTTGCTGACATGAATCAAATAGAATGGTTTCCAGTCGATCCATATTGTGACTGAAAGTTCTAGTGTTTGAAATTGATATAGTAGCGGATTAATTAACGATATGTGCACCAAGAGCAGGAACGACTTTTGTACTTGGAATATAGAAAGATATGGACTATTTCTGATATAAGAACCAGTCATTTTTGCTATAATTAGGTGACAAAAATGGTAACAAAAATTGGGATTTGAATTTGGCTGGGAGGAATTCAAGATGAAAATTAATATTGATTTTTTTCAGAGTGACAATAGCTTTTTAGATGCTATTGGGGCTGGCGTATATGAAGTAGAGATATGCACAAAAGATGGCGTAAGATCAGTCTATATTGGGGAATCGGTTTTTGTATTAGTGCGTTGTGCCACACATCTATATGAACTTGAAAAAAATTCTGTTTATTGGGGGTTTGAGCCGGAGTGGCTTGATGATCCTAACATAACTTTGAAATTCAAATTACACAAATTAGAAGATGGAAAAGATAAAAACAAAAAGGCAGATAGAAAAGCCTGTGAAACATCTTTAATAAAGCAAAATGATCCTACAAGTCAAAACGGAATAGCTGATCGACAAAAGAGTATAGAAGATAGAATATCCGCACTTGCTGAGTTCTTAAAAAAGTAGGATTAAGATAATACCTTTAAATTCAAGTTTGTGAGGCTGATATAACAATGGATAAAACAGAATAAATTTTACATAGGCACTTGTCATAACAGCAAGTGTCTTTCTTTATGCATTTTTTAGGGAACTTTCAGGCTTCCTTTTTTATGATTTGAGGAAGTAAGGTGGGGAGTGGAAGGAATGTCCTGATTGTGTCAAGATTTTTTCGCAAAATCATTTGCCGTTTGGTGGCCGGTAGTCAGCCGGCTATGATATCAGACTGCTGCTCATCCTCCATGTGATAGAGGTGATCCATGTTCATGTACCGTCGTGTACCCCATTGCGTCTCCGCTACATGGCGAAGTCTGGCGCATACCAGCATAAGTGCGCTCTGACCGTCAGGAAATGCCCCGATTGCTTTGGTTCGGCGTTTGATTTCCCGGTTCAGGCGTTCAATCGTATTGTTTGTTCGTATCCTTGTCCAGTGCTGTGTGGGAAAGTCCATGTATGTAAGTGTTTCTTCAATGACATCCTGTAGTTTTTTGGCAGCTGCACTAAGTTTCATTTCCTGTAGTTTTTCTATTACCTGCTGGGTTTTCTCCCGGGCACCTTCCTTGCTTTCCTGGGCATGGATCGCTTTTAACATCATGGCAACCGCTTTCATCTTTTTACGTGGTGTCACAGAGAAGACGCTCCGGTAGAAATGGACGGTGCACCGCTGGTAACGGGCATCCGGGAAGACTTCCGGTATCGTCTCAAGCATACCGAGGTTCTTATCTCCAATGATAAGGCGGACACCGGTAAGTCCCCGTTCTTTCAGCCAGACTAATAAAGGTACGCCAGCTTTCTTTATCCTCTTTCATACCTTCAGCGGCACCGATGCTCTCACGGCAGCCGTCATTGCTGACACCGATGGCAACAAGGATGGAAACATTTTGGACCTCTCCTCCCCAGCTGCGTTTTAGGTATACGCCGTCCACATAGACGTATGGATATGCTCCGGACAGTGGGCGGGTGCGCCAGTTTTCGATATGTTCATAGGCTTTTTTGTTGAGGTTGCTGATGGTTCCCGGTGATACCTTGGTACCCCATAAGGCTTCTGTAATATCCTCCACACGGCGTACAGATACGCCTGCCAGGTACATTTCAATTAATGCTTCTTCTACGGAAGATTCCCTGCGGCGGTAACGCTCGATGATGGCGGTCTCGAAGGGAACTCCTTTGAGTTTTGGTACTTTCAGCTCCACCTCCCCAGCCGTTGTGTGGAAGTTCCTTTTATAATGGCCGGAACGGTAACCCTGACGTTGGTTAGAACGCTCATACTTCTGGGCGTTTACCAGTTCATCTGCCTCCTTATCGAGCAGGGCATTGAGTGTTTCTTCCACACTGTTGCGGACAAGGTCTTTCAAATCGTGCTTTATTAAGTCCT
>CAMWOF010000160.1 GCA_947175805.1 uncultured Clostridiaceae bacterium | reverse complement strand
ATTTCGTTGATACCTCCATCTCTATTTTTCTTTTAGCACGCGATATTTTTCTGCGGCCTTCAGTTTCTTTCTGAAGTTTTGTCGTGTGCTGTTAGTATCTGTAAGAAATGGGGAATTATACATTAAAATTAAATGAAAACTATGCCACGAGCAGGCACCAGAGCACCATAAACAACATACAAACCACGATTACAACGCAGACAATAGCGGGATTCATCTGCTCCCGCCCGCGAAGCTCTGCATTTTTCAATCTTCCGATTGCCAATTCCGCCCGCAGGTCAACTGGAAGCTCCGTCCTGCACAAATCGCTGTAATCCTCAAAATCCGCCGCCGTCATCTTCTCAGGATCCATATTCTTTATGGCATCAAACTGGTTTGACGTAATCTGTCCGTTTTTGATTTTTGCTAAATCCTCATCTGAAATCTGCATATTAATCACCTGCCCATGCGATATTATTTTAATTTTACCACAATTCGCCTTTTATTTTTACTCCATTTCGCAAAATTTTGTAAAATACCGCACATATTTATATACTCTCCTATCTCTGATTATCTCCGCAATGACGAAAACCATTCATTTATTCAAAAAATTTGCCCCTTGTATATGTCAGATGCGAGACTTTGAAACTACCTATAAACAAGAATATCATTTACAGTTACATCGAACACCGCTGCAAGAATAACCATATTGTCAATGGTAGGCAGGGCAGTGCCCCTCTGCCACTTATAGATTGCCTGTGGCGTAGCAAAGCCGAAAACAGCCTGCAAATCCCTGACCGTCAAGCCTGCATTTATCCGCAGTCTGGTAATGTTTTGTCCCGTCTTTATCATATCAATCGTTGGAATATTTGACATTGCCCTTTTCCTCCTTATAATGTATTGCCCCCGACTCAAAAAATAGAAAAACCGCTTATCTTATACTTTTCATATAAGATAAGCGGTTTGAAAGCTCATGCAGCGAAACCTTATGACACCGGCGCTGCCTATGATGTAATCTATCCTCCCATGGCAACCGCCGTTCCACTACCTTATATGAGTATACCAAATATAGACTCTGGACTTTATCCAGTGTCTTTGTATAATGTTCTCTATTCGGCTTGTATGAAATGTTAGTTGCCATCTTCATTTTGTTCTCCTTTCCTATGTCGGATGCTCCTATGTCTGTCTTAAAGCAAAGCCCATAATTTTTTATGGAGAGTATTTTATCACAGTCTTTTCTGTTTGTCATTATATTTGTGGTATAAACGGCATGCAGGCAATTCCTTTTGTATTTGCGGATTTCTCACCGCAGCTGCTCTAGTATATATGGGTCTTTTATTTTCTCATCCTTTGCAAACAACACAATCTTTGACATAATTTCCGCTGTCTTTGGGTCCTCGTCCACGAACGGCAGGAATATCTTTCCTCTGGACTGGGAGTGTACCGGCAGCACGTTAAGCTTCGGCCCGCCCATCAGATGGACAACGCCGCTGCCCAGGTGAATACTATATTTTCCAAGTTTCCCCTCCACAATGGCATGGCTGCCGGACAGGGTGACGTTGGTAAGCTTAAAGAGCGGCAGATTGAATCCAACAATCACGCTTCTCATCTCAATCGTAGAGTGGCTGGTCTCAGGGTCTACACCGCCCACATGTGCCACACTAACCGCCAAATCCACATCCCGCATAACCTCAGAATAGACCACATCCGGCACATCCTTTATCGGAATTGCCTGAAATGTATTCCTGTCGGAAAACTCTACCCATTCTAATGTCGGTGCCTCAATGTCACTAGGCGAGAACCAGTCCGCCAGCGCATATATTCTGGCGATGATATTTTCCTTATAATAAATCTTTTGCAAGCCCTCCTCGCTGTCCGCAAGCCAGCGGCGGCTCTTTAATGCGCCCACCGTCCGCTTCGGCTGTATCTGGTTGCCCGCAAACATCCGGGAGGAATACTGCTCCATTTCCTCAGGCAGCTTTACATAAAGCTCCCTGAATACCTGCTTAAACGGCTGCCTGGACAGACTGCCCGCCTGGATACCGTCAAATATATATTTCTGGTAATCCGTCCAGCAGCCCGCTTCGTAAAGGTCAAACGGATGCGCCACCCGCACGCGGGTATCCCCGGAAAGCGTCGTCACCCTGCCAGTATCATCCGCCAGCCCATCCTCTGACAGCATACCGATAAGCCCTGCCTGCTGCGAATCCTCTAACGCCGCATCCGTAATATAGACAAGACTCCTTACGACAGGGGCAATCACCGGGTTTTTCGCCAGGGAAATGAGCTCGCCAAGCTGATAGATTTCCCGTTCCTCCATTGCCTGCTCAAACATTTTCACGGTTCTGCGGTACTGTTCCTTCAGCTTCTTTTGTACCTCCTTTAAGCGCAGCACGTATTCATCCTTTTTCAGCGCTGCCGGTACGGATTTTAATGTCTTTCCATTTTTCGAGCAGACAAGCTCCACCTTGCCATAGGCATCCACCTGAAGCTTTAAGACAACCTCACCGATGGCATGCTCTGAAAACAGCTCCTGGTATGCCTCCACCATGCGGCTCTCCATGGCGAGCACAAGCCGCGTCACATCCTGATAGCCTGCATTGGTGGCAAGGTTTTTCATCGCCATATCGCATGCCAGTCCCTCGCTCGCCTTTCTCTGGGCGCCAAACTGACGGCTCTCTTTACGAAACTGCTCGATAAACTCATACCTGTGCAGGGTATCCGTCTCGTCCTTTATCGGTACAATGCCGTAGCTCATAAGCAAATCCTTATTCCGCTTATCCTTTATCTGGGATTCCAACCCGGCAACTTCCACCCTGCCCAGGGCAGCGTCCGCATATTTTCTCGCCCGGGAGTGTTTGCTGCCGTCAGAAATGTACTTTGCCGCATCATACAGCTTATCAAATACCGCTGCGCCAAGCTCCTCATATGCCTTGGAAAACCACTGCACATCAAAAGCACCGTTGTTTAGCTCCTCTGGAGACAGCGGTGTATATTTGGCGATGACTGCCTTTTTCTTATCGTCAAAGCTCTCATTCATATGCGCCATGAAATAGTAGCAGCCGCTCTTTAATTTCTGTCCCAGATATTCCTGTATAATGTCAATCCACTGGGGCGCATACATCATCGTCTCATAAAGACGTACTTCCTTTATCTTAGTCTTTTCTAATAACCCGGAGAGCCTCTCAGCATCATCCTCCGGCTCAGGATAACAGCACTGCAGAAGGTGGCTTAACACTGTTTTCTTTGATGTCTTTGAATCTCCATAGTAATAATATATGGAACGCTCCAGCTTCTCATTTCCAAGCGCCACCAATATTTCTACCAGGCGGTCTGCACCAAAGCAGTATTTTGCCTTCACAACGCTTGCAGAGAATACCGTTGGCAAATCCCCCCGTCCGAGCTCCACATCCAGCACCTTATCCATGATACGACGGTAAACCTCCACCGACTTTTTATAAAAATCAGATTCTCTGTTTATGACACCGTTTTCCATGTAAGGCTCCAGCTTTTTTCTCTGATACGGGAACAGATTTTCCCGCATCAGTATAGACATGGAATCCAGCGTATACTCCAAGCTGAAATAGCAAAATGCCGCCTTATATATTTCATTTTCCGGTATCATGCCGTAAAGAAATGCCTGCACATAGTCAAATATGGATAAAAAATTATAGTTCTGCGGACTGGCATAGAGGCTTCGCTTCTCCGCATTATGCTGATTGGCATTTAATTTTCTGTCTATGTCATAGAGAACGGAAAACCGCTCCTTAAATGCTTCCTCGCCTTTCCAGCCGCCCAAACCACAGACATTTGTCATGCGGGGATTGGACAGCAGGGAAACCTCATCATCCCCACTGTACCATCTTAGGTCTTTGCCTCTTTTATCCACCTGATACCAGAGCGCATCCCCTGGTATCTGATAGGCAATATAATTTAGCACCTGCACACCTGCCTGCCGGCTATCCTTCTCCGGGTACAGGCTGGCAAGAATATTCACAATCGTTGAAATCTTACTGCGATGCCTGTAGCTCTCCTGAGGAGTCTTATCCGCTCCAAGCACAGGCGTATATGTACTAAACGTCTTGCCCAGCAGCGTCTCCATATACCGGTTATACTGCCCCTGGTTTACCAGCTTTTGACTTTCCGTATTCATAAGCGCAATCTGCATGTGGCGCACCATTTTCGGCTCCCGGATATGCTTCTCATAAAATTCTATCCACAACTCCTTAAAGGGGTACCTGTCTGCAAGCGGCAAATCATCATCCCGGTTTATTGTGGTCAGCCCATTTGCCAAAAGCTCCGTCTCCCCGTAAAAAGTGCGGTATTCCAGCTCCCCATGCGCCTCCAAAAACTGCTCCAATGCGGCAAATGCAGCATCCAGCTTTTTCACAGAGGTTTCAAAATAACTGCGGAATACCTCCGGCTTCAGCTCCCGCTTCGGCATGGAAATTATCTGGTTCGGGTCAAACAAGCCATATCCCTCTTCATTTAATACCTCAGACGCCCTGCCCTCGCCCTGAAGCTCCTTCACTACAATCTGCTCACTCTCGGAAAATCCCTCCCTCTGGGAAAGGGAAGTAATCATTTCATCAAAAGCGGCACAAAATTCAGGCGTAAATGCCATGCTTCCGCCGCTTTCTGCCTGATTATCCGCATCTGCTTTTTCCTTAAATTCCTTAGAAAGCTCCTGCAGCATACTGAGCCCGCCCATGCGAAGCTCCTCCTTGTCCCCTGCCAGCAGCCGTTTTGCGCTCTCCAACTGCGCCGTCTTATCCTGCATCCGTAAAAGCTGCAGCACCGACTTCCTGATATCTGCACTTTTATAGCGCAAAAAGCCTTCTAATTCCCGAAAATCCTCCTCTGTCAGCGTAAGCTGCCTCACCAGTTCAAAGGCAGTCTGCCTGGTGTCGCTCTCTCTGTCCGCCACCGCACAAATCAATGCTTTTCTCTGAACCGGTGTCTTCGGGTCATGAAGCAAAAGCTCCAGATAGAGCCATCTTGCATAATACCCGTCTCCATCAATGAAGGGCAGCATGCCGCACACCTCATCCACCAGCTTATCGTCCTCTAAAGCATATGCAGTAACACACATACGGGTAATTAACTGGGACTTAGATATCAAGGCGCTGTACCATGGAAATACCACCGGGGAATATTCCAGAGTTTTCTTTGGAATGTGACTATATATGTTTTTCATAATATCATAGCAGGCATATGCCTCCTCCGCATCCCTGTACAGGTGCGTTACCGGAATTTTGTAATACCGCTTCTTTGCCCAGCGCCTTTGGCTGCGCTCCACGGCACGGTCTGCATAAATACTGGCTTTGCTTAAGAAAGATGGCATAAATACCGCAATTAACTCATAATCCTCAGAGAAAGTCCGAACCACCTTCATAGCTGTGGCATTGGCATAATCCCGATATTGCAGCATGGTATTATAATAACCCATGGTGAGGCGCTGGTTTCTCGTCCCCTGCATTACATAGCCATCCATAACCGAGAGCGCATCCTGCACATTGCGAAAGCCCAATGCCCAAAGGCCGCACATAATCTCTATACTGTCATTGCTTTTGGTATATTCGAGCGCCTGTTCACAATCATTTAGCGCCGTATGAATCAGTTCAAGCACTTTACCTGAAATTCTGTCCACATTGTCCAAATCACAGATTCCCGTCCACGTCGCCACCGCCCGTTTCACCGCAGCAAAACGAATCAGATTATTCTCATATATTGTATTGAATATCGTGACAAACGCTGCAGAAGTCCCGCAATCTGCATTTTCACATATCGCCTGGCGCACACCCTCCTGCAGTCTTGCCGCCAGCAAAAAATCCGCCAGCAGCTTGTGAAGCTCTATATCGCTGCTCATCACAATGCCCCGAATCACCGGAACCGTAATCAATGCGGTATTATTA
>CAMWOF010000159.1 GCA_947175805.1 uncultured Clostridiaceae bacterium | reverse complement strand
ATAATGATATTCTAATTCTCCAAATACGTTATTATTAATCATCTCTTTACTACTCCTTAATCCTCCCAGCCATACACCGCAACCAGTATATCAAACTGTTCTTTAGCATCACTGACTTGACTTTTTCTTTTACTCATTGAATACTTCAAATTAACATTTGCACAAACTCTGAAAATGTATTTGCAACCTTATATGTTATCGGTTCAAAATCCCCTGATTCCTCGTGACTCCATACACAAATACACGGTTTCTCTTTATCTTCCCTATAATCGATACATACATAATCTCCAGCGAATAATTCTGCTATAGGCAAAATTTCTACTCCAATTAAATCTTCATTATCTGCCAGACGCTCTCCTATTTGGGATTCTACAACACTAATATCATACCAGCCATCTGGACTTTCTTGAATATTCTTCAAAATACACAAAAAGCGTGTAATTACATAATTGTGCCCGTTACTTTCAAATGATTTTTCGTTTGGTATTCCGCCATTATAATTTGCAATAAAGTCTCTATAATCCGTTGGTAAAACCAACCTCCATTTTCCCTCCTTCTCTGCTAATAATTCAGCGCTTGGTATCGGTTGAATAACTGTATTCTCTTGTATAGTCATTTTATATCCCCCCATCACCTGCAAATTTTATCCCTGAAATCCAATCACAATCCATTCGTCAACAATATCCCAAAAATTAATATTGTAATGCGGCAACTTTGAGGTATACCATAATACTGCATTATCATCCTTATCATTTATTGCATCTATTACAACATACGCTCCCGTTCCGCTGCAAAAAAATCCAAAGGCAGACTCTAATTGAATTTTAAGGGAATCTTCCATCTTTTCAACTATTTCCCAATCCTCATCTCCCAAATACAATATATCACTTTTAGAATATAATCCCATACTTCCACTTGCGTAGTAATAAAAGCCATCATGCAAGTCCTGATAAAATTTTTGAACCGTGTCCGGAAAGCTTGTCCAATATTTTTCTAAATCGTTTGATGGCTGGTATTGTAAAGGATTGCCTCCCTCATAATATAATATTTTTCCACTGGATGAAGCAATGCTGTACAACAACGAATATCGACCTCTATATGTAATCAACTCAATGTTTCTTAGATTTTTCTTCATATACTGTATTGTATTACTTAGTTCCTTAAAAACAACTCGATCATATCACAAGGAAATGATTCAAAAGATCTCCTGCTCCAATTTGTGTATGGCATCCGGCAATGCAAGGATATTTTCGATCTGATATTCTGCCCCCAAAACCTCTCCGAGACCATAGGTACAATATATAAAGGGAATCCCAGCCGAAGTTGCTGCATTCATATCTCCCATTGTATCGCCTACATAGCATGTACGTTTCAATCCATAGTTCTCCATCAGCTGGCAAAGTGTCACAGCCTTAGGCTCCAGAGTGTCTCCATAGGACAGCCAGCCCTTAAAATATCCATGTAAATCCGTAGCATCCAGCATGGCTTCCGTGTACCCCTTCTGACCGTTTGTCACAATATAGAGGTCATATTCCTTTGCCAGTAACTCTAAAACCTCACGAACCCCATGATAAGGCTGTGGTTTTTTCTCTCTTAAATATTTGTGCTCATACTCATAAAAATATGGTGTCAGTGCATCTATCTCACTATCCGTAAGATCCGGATAAATAGCTTTAAAAATATCTGTCATAGGCTTGCCAAAATGCCTGCCGATAGACTCTGCATCAAAATTCACCGGAAGACTGGTGTTTTCCTGTATTGCCGCCTGCCATGCCTGCGCTACCACATCCCGGGAATCCCAGAGCGTGCCGTCAATATCAAATATAATGCCCTCTAATCTTTTCATATGTTCTCCTCCATATGTCGGAAGCTGTTAATATTTATCTTACCTTTTCATATTTTATAAGAATAACAGATAGCGGTGAAAATGACAATGTATAATTATTGCCCACAGCATTTATGATATTCCTCATTTTCTTTCCGCAGATATGCCACCGCGTTTTTCAGCTTCGCTACAATCTTATCGATGTCGTCCCTCGTCAGGCTGTCTCCGATGGTGAATCTCAAGGTGCCTGCCGCCAGCTCCCGTGGCAGGTGAATTGCATCTAATACATGGGAAACCGAGCCGGAAGCAGCGTTGCAGGCAGAACCGGTTGAAGCATAAATCCCTTCCGCATCGAGCATACTGAGCAAGGCATTACCGCTCACAAACTGAAAGGTTACACTGATATTCCCCGGCAAACGCATTTTCCTGTCACCGTTTATCCGTGCAAACGGAATCTCATCCATAATCCGGAATATCATATATTCCCTTGCCGCAGTACATTTCCTGCGTCGAAGCTCCATAGACTGGCAGGCAAGCTCACAGGCCTTCCCCATTCCCACGATACCAGCGGTATTTTCCGTGCCGGAGCGCATTCCCCCCTCCTGCCCTCCGCCATGAATCAGGTTCTCCAGCAAAATCCCCTCACGCACAAAGAGAAAGCCCGTACCCTTCGGTCCGCCCAGCTTGTGGGCACTGGCAGACAGCATATCTATGTTCATGCTCCGTACATGAAGCGGAATCTGTCCCAATGCCTGTACCGCATCCGTGTGGAACAACACATTGTGCTTTCTGGCAAGCTTTCCGATTGTTCCCAGCGGCGCCAGGGTTCCGATTTCGTTATTGGCGGCCATCAGAGATACCAAAAGCGTATCCCCGTCAATCTCGGCTTCCAATTGGCGAAGGCTGATATGTCCCTGCTCATCTACAGGCAGATAGGTAACGTGTGCTCCCTGCATCTCCAAAAATTGTGCCGTGTGTAAGATGGCGTGGTGCTCTGTCATACCGGTAATAAAGCGTGCCTGCCGCCTATCCCCACCATCTTTTTTTGTATCTGACAGAAATCTAAAGTACAGTCCTTTCCATGCCCAGTTATCCGCCTCACTGCCTCCAGCGGTAAAATAGATTTCCTCCGGCTTTGCGCCGATACATTTTGCAATCCTGCTCCTTGCCAGGGCAATTGCCTCCCTTGTCACATCCGACATCCCGTATAGCGCAGAAGGGTTGCCATAATTTTCACGAAAATAAGGCAGCATCTCCTCAAGCACACGGGGATCCACTGCCGTAGTCGCTGCATGGTCTAAATCAAAAGCCTCCATAATTCCTCTCCCCTTAAATTTTTTCCTTCCAGACTCACCGGCAGCGCCTTCAAGGCATAAAAAAAAACATAAAACCGGAGAAATCTTCATATAAATATGTATCATGATTTTTGGGAGCAATCTGTGGTTGACAATCGTATTTTAAAAAACCCGGTGGTAAAGGGAACCTTCATCCTGACCATGGCGGGCGTACTTACAAAATTCATCGGTTTTTATTATAGAATATTCCTCTCCAATCTGATTGGTGCCAGACAGTTGGGAATTTACCAGTTAATTTTTCCTGTTTACATATTTGCCATCAGTTTTTGCTGCCAGGGTCTGCAGGCAGCCCTGACCAAGAGCATTTCTGCTTTTTGCGCCTCCGGCAGACAGCGCCAGATGAAAAAAAGCTTTTGGGTTGTGCTGATTATCAGCTTTTTCCTTTCTCTCCTGGTTGCCGTCCTCATCTACATCTATGCCAAGCCTATCAGCACATATATTATTCGTAATACCGAGACAGTTGACTGTATCAGGGTCATATGCTTCGGACTTCCCTTTGTGGCCATAAAAAGCGCTATCCACGGATACTGCCTGGGCATCCAAAATTCCAGAGTCCTCGGTCTATCCCAGCTTATAGAGCAGATTTTCAGGGTGGCAGGCACCTGGTTTGTCGCCATCAGTCTTGTGTCCAATGACGGTTATACGGCGGTCATTGCCGCCTATGGCATTGTCATCGGGGAAGTAATATCCTGCATTTACTCCATCTTGGAAATACGGGGGCATTTTAAAAGAATGAAAGATACCCACACACGACGCAGTGCCCATACCGGCGCAACTATAATGCTTTTAAAGGACGGTGTGCTTTTAACCAGCAACCGGGTGTCCATGACTCTGCTCTCCAGCTTTGAGGCAATTTTAATTCCTTCCATGCTGACCGTATTCTACAAGGATTCCGATTATTGTCTGGAGCTGTTCGGCGTCCTCACAGGCATGGCTATGCCTTTTATTACGCTGCCGTCCACGCTGACCAATGCGCTGTCCTCCATGCTGCTGCCTGCCGTATCGGAGACAAAGGCAAAAAAGCAGGAAAATACGCTCTCGGCTATGACTGCAAGCAGTCTGCATTTCTGTTCGCTCATCGGCATTTTCAGTTTGATTCTGTTTATTATTTTCGGAAAGGATTTGGGAACTGTTGTATTCGGAAATGAGATGGCGGGGGAATTCATTTTCATGATGGCGTTTTTATGTCCGTTTATCTATATATCCTCCACCCTGTCCAGCATATTAAACGGTCTGGACAAAACCGCCCTCAATCTGTTTTATCATCTGCTCAGCATCACCATACGCATCTGCTTTATTTTATTCGCAGTTCCGGCTGTAGGCATCCGGGGATATATGTGGGGGCTTTTGGCAAGCTATCTGATCTTGACTATGCTTCTGCTCACCACAATACATAAAGAAATCAGCTTCAGCTTTGACTGCAACAGAAGCCTTCTGATGCCGGCAATCCTTGCTTCTATCAGCGGTGCGCTGGTGTATATCGCCTACACCTATCTCACAAAAATTACCAGTCTCCCCAGGCTGATGCTCCTGTTTTTCCTGATTGCCGTCTACGGACTATTTTATTTTACCATCACACTCTTTAAGGATTTTATAATGAAATCATAAAAAAATGACTTATGCCTGCACAGCATAGTATTTGTATCTCAAAAACTGCTCCCTGACCAGTATCCGCTTATCCCTGGCAATGGGCAGGGACACCCGGTTACACATTTTAACCGTTGTGTCCACAGAGCTGACATAAGCAAAATCCACAATATAGGATTTATGTACCCTGAAAAAAATATGGGAATCTAAATCCTCCAGCCAGTTTTTCAATGTTCTGTGTACCAGTACAGATGCATTATTTTGCAGATATACCTGTGTATAGTTTTTATCGGCGGCAATCCACATGATATCGGAGAAATATACCTGGAAAGGGCGGTTATATATATCCTTCATAATATATGCCCGGCTGTCATATTCATACCGCGAAACCCGCTTTAACAATGCAAACAGCATATTTCTTTCCACGGTTTCCATGATGCAGCCGAACACATTTTTGCCGAAGGCATGACGCAGATTGTCCTGACCATCCATAATGAAGATAACCGGCGTCTGGTTTCTCTTTTCCTCTAAATATTCCCTGATTTCCACGCCATTGCAGCCATACATACAAAAGTCAATAAAATAAATATTAAATTTCTGTGGTCTTTTATCCACTGTCCGTATAAAATCTCTGCCATCCTCAAAATGAAATATCTCTGTATGCTGTCCGAAAAATTCGCAGCACAGGGCTTCTATCTCCATCCCGATTAGAAAAGCATTGCAGCAGATTGCAATTCTCCTCATACGCACCGAAAAACCTCCTGATATTGTAAAATGCAGCTAATCTACGTCTAACACAGATGCTGCATTTTCACAATATTTCCAATCAAATTCGGCGCAAACGGTGCGTATAACGCCTTGAACGTCAATTTTTTATGTTTACAGTTCAAACGGCGTTACCTGATATACATAATAGTTCAGGTAATTTGCATACAGCGTATTGGCATGACACCGCCATGACTTTATTGGTGCATTTTCCGGATTATCTTCCGGATAGTAATTGACTGGGATATTGGGATTTAGTCCCCGTCCAATATCGCGCTTGTACTCCTGATCCAGTGTCAGTACATCGTATTCCGGGTGCCCGGTGACAAAAATATTTTTCCCTCCGTCCCCGATAATCAAATAGGGACCCGTCTCCTTGGAATCCGCCACAATCTCCAAGCGGCTCTCCTTTTCTATATCCTCTCTCCTGACCTCCGTATAGCGGG
>CAMWOF010000158.1 GCA_947175805.1 uncultured Clostridiaceae bacterium | reverse complement strand
GTATCATAATATTTAAGGAGTGATTGACATGAAGAAAAAAGTACATTTGTTTGTTGTTTTTGTAATGATGTTTTCCATGATCTTTGCCCTGTCAGGCTGCGGTAACAAGAGAAGTGTGACAGATGAGATGGCGGATATAGAAGAGACAGGAGGAAGCATCGGGGAGAATGGGAATGAAAGACAGGAAAGCGGAGAGTCCGGGGTGGCGGCATTAGAGGTGCCAAATGAGCGGTGGAAGGAAACCATTGCGTCCGAGGGAGAACATCCCGTGGAGGTAAATATCAGTGTGAAGCCTGAGGTGCCGGAAAGCGGGACGTTGAAGATTGTGGAGCTGACGCCCGTAAGCTTTGATGCAGAGGGCAGAAAAATGCTTATGAACCAATTGTGCGATGCAGACAATATCCGGGTGCTGGATGATAATAACCTGCCGAAATGGTATCTGGAGGAGGAAATTGCGGAGTATGAGAAAGATATCAGCGGAAGCGCCGGCGAAGGGGGAAGCATAGACCCGGCAGTAACAGAAATTCTGCAAAGAGATAAGGCACAGCTTGACAGTGCACCAGAGGAAGGTGCAGCGCCGACAGATTATGAGCAGGAGAGGTATACCGGTACAATTGATGGGATTACATACATGTTTTCATTTCATGACAATGACCACCTTTCTTTTTCTGCTCCTTCCAAAAAGGATGAAATTGCCCTGCTGGGAAAGCCGGAGTTGACGGAGGATTGCCATTTAGAGCGGAATTTTGGTTTGCCGGAAAAAAACGAGTGTTCCATGAGTCAGGAGGAGGCAGTGCTTAAGGCCGCTGGATATTTGTCAAACTGGGGGTATTCTGAATTTACTCTGTGGAATGTAAAACCATTATCATTTTATGCAGCGGATACGAGCACCGGTGGTGATATGACGTGGAGCGAGGGCTATGAAATGATCTTTGTCAGAGCATTGGATGATGTTTTGGTAAACGGTGACCCATATGGAGACAGCAGAGTGGAAGCCATAACCCTTGCACTGACGGATAAGGGTATATTCTCCGGCAGCTTTCGGAATCTGTACCAGATGAATGAAGTAATTGCAGAGGAGCCCCGGCTTTTAGGCTTTGAGGAGGTTAAGAAATCCTTTGCCAGTGTGCTTGCAAAGCATGCAGGGGCGGATGAAGCGTCAGAGAGCATCAGCCTGGATAAAATGGAGCTGACATATTTTCCTGTGGCAGACCACGAAGCGGGATATACCTTGCTTCCGGCTTGGAAATTATATAAAAAGAATGTTGCGGATGAAATAGAAAGTATATTTATTATTAATGCCATAGACGGCAGTTATATTTTTCCTGCCAAAGACATTGACATTCCTTAAGAATTTGGTAGAATTTTATGGCACAGTAACAATATATATTATTATAAGCAATTGCGAAACTCGTCTATAAATACAATGTGGTTGTGCAATTATGACAGTTTGTTCGCAGGGATATCTGATGCCATCGGTACTTGGCTTGTGTATTTTATAAGCCTATGTACCGCTATGAGCAGCAGCTAAGCGCAAGCGGCCCTGCATCAAACTGTCATATTGCACAATATATGAATGGATAAATGTGAGTTTCGCAAATGCTTAATATATATGATTATTTTATTCGGAAAGAAGGAATCAATATGTCAAAGGTGTCATGGAAACCCGGAAATATGTTGTATCCGCTGCCAGCGGTCTTAGTGACCTGCACTGATGGGCAGGGGAATGACAATGTGCTTACGATTGCGTGGACAGGTACAATCTGCTCTGACCCACCTATGCTCTATATTTCTGTCAGGCCTTCAAGACATTCCTATGGAATGATTAAGCAGACCGGGGAATTTGTGGTGAACCTCACTACCCGGGAGCTGGTACAAGCGGTGGATTACTGCGGTGTGCGCTCGGGTAAAGATGAGGACAAATTTAAGACGGCGGGGCTTACAAAGGCACCTGCAAAGCTTGTTGGGGCGCCATTGATTTCGGAGTGTCCGGTTAATATTGAGTGCCGGGTCACGGAGGTTATGCCCTTAGGTTCCCATGATATGTTTATTGCGAAGGTGGTAAATGTGGATGTCAGCGAGGCGTATTTAGATGCCTCCGGCAAATTTGACCTCGAGCGGGCGGGACTTTTGGCATACTCCCACGGCACGTACTTTGATTTGGGAGAAAAGCTGGGGACGTTCGGCTATTCCGTGAGGAAAAAATAGGTTATTTATCAAAAATTCGACAAAAAACTCTTTACAGATAAGATGTTTCTTGATAAAATGTGTTTGTTACAAATTTATTACATTTATTAAGAAATTAGTTAACTGTGTCTATTCTGTAAGGAGGAGTACCACTATGAGAACCCGTCGTGTGAGGCATGCGTCCGGTAAGGTGGAGATAATAAAAGCTACGTTTTATGCGATATTTGCGGTGTTACTGGCATTTCCGATTGCCAGCTTCGGGGAGGCTGTCGGAGAGTTTCAGGGCATCTTTTTTAACGGTCAGTTAATCGGTGTGTGTGATACAGAGGCGGAGGCCAGGCAGGCATATTTAGATGCCCGGCTGAGAAAAAGCCAGGACTGTGGCGGCATGGTCATGCTGGATATGGATGTGACCTTCGATACAGTGACAGCTTCTGCCAGGGATGTGGAGAATGAGGCGGAGCTTGCCCAGACCATTTACAATAAGCTGGACAGCTATCAGATTTCAGAGGATAAGCAGCTTGCCTATACGGTGAAGCTGAAAAATTATACGGTGACCCTTGCCAGCAAGGAGGAGGTAGTCAGTCTTCTCGAACAGGCACAGGCAGCATACGATACCGAGGAACGGTTTGGGGTAGCGCTTTCTGCGGATGAGGAGCGGGAGTCCAATGCAATGACCATTGTTGTGCAGGAGACTGTTCCGGAAGAAAGCACCAATGAAGAGAGTACAGATTTGGTGACTGCAAAGAGTATGTCGGATGTGCAGGTGGCAGCCATGGGAGACACTCAGGCTGATACATCCGATGCTGCGGCAGGAGCCTTGGCTGACAATGGCATGGCAGCACAAGCGTCTGCGTCAGAGCAGCAAGCTTCCTCTGAGGAGCAGCCGATGTCGGCTGCGCAGTATGCCGAGACAGACGGCATTATCGGCATGGATTTTGACAGTTCCATTCAGGTGTCGGAGACCTATGTGACTCCGGATGTAATCACGGATACGGCCACTGCACTGGCAGATATTACCGCAGAGAATATGGAAAAGGGGACCTATGAGGTGCAGGCGGGCGACTGCCTTTCCGTGATAGCCGAGAAGCATGGCATGTCTACGAAGGATTTGCTGGCGATGAACGAGGGTATGACCACGGATTCCAATATTCTGGTGGGCGATGAAATTGTGGTAAATGTGCCGGAGGTTCCGTTGTCTGTCATTGTAAATGAGCAGAAGACCTACGAGGAGGAATACGAGGCCGAGGTGCAATATATTGATGATGATACCGCCTATGCGGGTACAAACACGGTGATTCAGGAGGGTTCCACCGGCAAGCGCATTGTGACGGCGATTATAAAGTATACCGACGGCGTGGAGACCAGCCGTGAGATTATTAACGAGGAGATACAGAAGGAAGCGGTTGCCAAGATTGTGAAGCGCGGCACGAAGACAAAGCCTACATATATTTATCCTGTTTCCAATTTCCGGTTCACCTCCGGGTTTGGCAAGCGTTGGGGCAGACTCCACAAGGGAATTGATTTAGCCTGCAGCGTGGGCACTACAGTGCATGCGTCCCGTGGCGGAAAAGTAGTCAGCGCCGGTTGGAACGGCAGCTACGGCTACAGTGTTTTGATTGACCATGGGGATGGCGTAAAAACCAGATATGCCCATATGTCTAAGATTGGATGTTCCGTTGGCGATTATGTTGACCAGGGAAGTTCCATTGGTAAGTCCGGGAATACCGGGCGAAGCACCGGACCGCATGTGCATTTTGAAATTATCATTAACGGTTCACCGGTGAATCCGTTGAATTACTTATAAGCAAAGTCAATAAAGTAAACAAAAATAAAGCCGGGTTATTTTGCAGGCAGCCATGTGGCGTTGCCTTTGCAGAATATCCCGGCTTTATTCTCGTACTTTTGTTATTTTAACCGTTTCAGCAGCTCCAGCGTGTACTGCCAGGTGCGCGCACAACTCGAAATGGATAACCGCTCCTTCGGCGTGTGGATATCCTGTATCATCGGACCGAAGGATACGCAGTCCAGGCCTGGCAGCTTTCCGGCAAAAAGCCCGCACTCTACGCCGGCGTGGAGTGCCTGGATTTCTGGGGAATAGCCGTATTGCTCCTTAAATACGGTTACCATCAGCTCCCGGAGTGGGGAGTCGGCGCGGTATTCCCATGCCGGATAGTCTCCTTCCAGGGAAATGCTTCCGCCCAGGCTGTCCAGGAGACATTCCATGCGGGACAGCAGCTCCTCCTTCTCTGTGGCAAGGCTGCTTCTGACAGAAAAGCTGTAAATAATTTCATCTGCTTCCGTTTTTAAGATACCCATATTCAGCGAAGTCTGTACGAGTCCTTCGATATCCCGGCTCATGCGGATGACCCCGCCGGGGAGATTATAAAGAGCGGTAATCGCGCATCTGGTAGAAGCAAGTGTAAGCGGTTTGCATGGCACAGCAGGACTGTGAGACGTGGCGGCTGCGTCACTGTTTGTATGTTCGGATATGGCGATGGTAATACCGGAGTCGGTGTTTTTGTATTCGTGTTTTAAAATACCCGTCCATTTATTTACGAAGCTTTCCAGTTGCTTTCTAAGCTCTGCAGGCTGCAAATCAGAATCGGCAGCGATAAAATCCGCCGAAGCCTCCCGTGGAATGGCATTATCCTTCAGTCCGCCCTGAACGGAGCACAGGCGCAGGTCGATTTCTTTGGAGAGGGAAAACAGCAGGCGACCCAAAATCTGGTTGGCATTTGCCCTGCCCTTGTCGATTTCTACACCGGAATGTCCGCCTGCCAGGCCGGACACCGTCAGAGTATATTTGTTTTTTTTGTGCGCCGTAATAAGCGGGGATGCTTCTGTCTGTTCTCTCATGATGGGCAGATGGCACACAGCAGTCACGCCTCCGGCACAGCTCACAAGGAGCTTTCCCTCGTCCTCCGAATCCAGATTCAGCATAATGCGTCCTTTTAGTGGCGAGCAGTCCAGGGAGGCAGCTCCCAGCATGCCGATTTCCTCATCTACAGTGAGTACGACTTCAAGTGGAGGATGAGGCAGGCTGTCATCAGAGAGAATTGCCAGGGCGAATGCCACGGCAATGCCGTCATCGCCGCCAAGTGTAGTGCCCTTTGCCATGATATCATCGCCATGAACCTCTAAAGTGAGGCCGTCTTTTGTAAAGTCAATCTCACAGTCTGCATCCTTTTCGCAGACCATATCCAGATGTCCCTGGAGGATAACGGCAGCGCTGTGCTCATAGCCGGTGGAACCGTCCTTGAATATGATGATGTTATTGGAATCGTCCTGAATATAGCGCAGTGCGTGCTCCCTTGCAAAAGAGGCACAATAGTCGCTGATTGCCTTTGTGTTTCGGGAACTGTGGGGAATTTTGCAGAGTTCCTCAAAATAAAAAAATACCTTTTCGGGTTCGAGATGCTTTAAAACTTCCATTTACAGCTTCCTTCTTTCTTTATATTTCATGCATATCTGTTATTGCAATCAGAGCAGTCATGCTGCTGCAAATAGCGTACATTAATTTCTATGATTGTAGAATATGGTTTTTGCAATGTCAATATGCATAACGGCGTTTTATACTTGTAAAAAAATTATAAAACCGATATACTTTTCTTAGTATGAAAAGATATTGACGGCAAGGCTGTTGTGATATATTTATGCAGACAGGGAAAGAGCAGGGCAGATATGGAGAAGGGCACAAAAGCAATGATAGCCATGAGCGGGGGTGTGGACTCCAGCGTGGCGGCGTATTTGATGAAGGAGCAGGGCTATATATGCGTAGGGGCTACGATGAAGCTCTACATGG
>CAMWOF010000157.1 GCA_947175805.1 uncultured Clostridiaceae bacterium | reverse complement strand
CGAAATTACCACGGCAGTGAAGTGCCGGGGAGAGAACAAGCTCATTAATAAAATCATAGAAGAAACAGTGAAAGATATGGAGCCTGGTTCGGAATATGAGGTGGTTTATGGAAATGATACCGAATGTAGGGATGTATTGATTCGAAAAATGACAGAAACAGTAGGGTATCCCCCAGTATGTTCTTTCCAAGTTGGTGCGGCAGTGGCAGCCAATTCAGGGCCGAAGGTTGTAGGTACGATTTTTAATATAAAATAGAATCACAAATTTTAAATTATTGAGTAATAAAGGGAAGGAAACCGATTTATGCAGTTTTACTTTGCTCCCATGGAGGGCGTTACGGGATACATATACCGTAACGCCTTTCATAATCATTTTGATAAGAACGGTGTAAGTGCAGGCCTTGAAGGCACAGTGGCGCGTTATTATGCGCCCTTTATTTCTCCCGGGAGACATAAAAAGCTGACCACAAGAGAGAGCAGTGATTTGTCGCCGGAGCATAATCAGGGAATTTCTCTGGTTCCACAGATTTTGACGAATGATGCGGACATTTTTTTGCGTACCACAGAGTATTTGCGGTTATTGGGATACGGAGAGGTGAATCTGAATCTGGGATGTCCGTCTGGAACCGTGGTCTCCAAGCGCAAAGGCGCAGGCATGCTGGAGGATGTCAGACTTTTAGATGAGTTTTTGGAGAAAATATTTAAATATTCCAAGCTTGCGATATCCATAAAGACAAGAATTGGTCTGGAGGATACGCAGGAGTGGTATCGGCTGGTGGATATTTTTCATAAATATCCCGTGAAGGAGTTGATTGTCCATCCCAGGCTCGGTGTAGATTTGTATCGAGGTGCCGTGCGGATGGAGTCATTTTCCTATATATACGAAAATACACAGCATCCGCTTTGCTATAACGGTGATATTTTTACTGTTCAAACATATTTAGAATTGAAGGAACAGTTTCCAAAGCTTCAGGCGGTCATGCTGGGCAGAGGGCTGCTTACGAATCCCGCATTAATCCGGCAAATTCATCAAGGAGCTGCCATGAATAAGGCGGAATTTCGCAGTTTTCACGATGAAATTTTTGCAGCATATGAAATAGAGATGTCCGGTGATAGAAACCTCTTGTTTAAAATGAAGGAGCTTTGGAATTATTGGGCACATTTGTTTGAGGATGGGACATATTATCTAAAAAAGCTGCGTAAGACGGCAAACAAACAGGAGTATTTAATGATAGTGTCACAGATTTTAAGAGAGTGTGAGCTTGCGGACATGAACGGCAGTTTTTCTATTTCATAGATATAGGGAACATCTGCTTTCTCGATGCCGTAATCTGTCAAAATTATTGTATGCACCTTGTTCAGGTGCATATTTTTTTCCCATTTCCTAATAATACTATTATTCATCGTGAAAGCTTTTTTATGTGTGTAATGTAGAATATGAAAAAGCTAAAAGTGAAGTATGAAAGGAAGGATAATTATGGGAATTTGTGGAAAACAGAGTCTGGATTTTGACAGGCCGGTTTATATTCTGAGCAGTTCCTCTATTGTAGGTAAAAAGGAAGGGGACGGTCCCCTTGGAAGCTGCTTTGATATGATAGTGGAGGATGCAACGGTGGGACAGGATTCCTGGGAGCAGGGGGAGAGCGAGCTTGTAAAAAAGGCGGCGGAGATTGCGATTCGTAAGGCAAAGCTGAAGCAGGAGGATATCCGTTATGCATTTGCCGGTGATTTATTAGGGCAGCTCATTGCCACAACTTTTGGTTTAAAGGAGATGAATATTCCGCTGTATGGTATTTACGGAGCGTGTTCCACAGCGGGGGAGGCATTGGGACTTGGAGCTATGGCTGTGGGGGCGGGATATGCGGATCATGTTTTGGCTGTCGCGTCCAGCCATTTTGGAAGTGCAGAGAAGCAGTTTCGGTTTCCTTTGGAATATGGGAACCAGAGACCTTTAGCTGCTACCTGGACTGTGACAGGCTGTGGGGCGTTTGTGGTATCTTCCCAAGGGAGCGGGGCGAAAATCACGGGAATTACCACAGGGAAAATCGTAGATTACGGAGTCAGTGATTCCATGAATATGGGTGCCTGCATGGCGCCCGCTGCGGCGGATTTAATATATCAGAATCTGGTAGATTTTAACCGAAAGCCGGAGGATTATGACAGAATTATTACCGGTGATTTGGGAAAAGTAGGTCAGCAGATATTGCTCAATCTGTTGTTGAAAAATGGATATGATATCAGTAAGCAGCATATGGACTGCGGAATTGAAATTTTTGATGCGGGTACGCAGGATACGCATGCCGGAGGCTCCGGCTGCGGATGCTCGGCAGTAACGCTTGCCGGCTATATTCTGCCAAAGCTAAAAAGCGGTGAGTGGAACCGGGTTTTATTCCTGCCCACTGGCGCGCTGCTCTCCACGGTCAGTTTTAACGAGGGCGAAACCATACCGGGGATTGCCCATGGCGTTGTGATAGAGCATGAAGGCTAGATGTGTAGTTAGGAAGGAGATATCAGATGGATTATGTAAAAAGTTTTATTGTCGGCGGCATTATCTGTGTTTTAGCGCAGATACTCATGGAAAAAACAAAGCTGATGCCGGGGCGTATCATGGTGATACTGGTATGCACAGGGGCCGTTTTAGGTGCTATCGGGCTATATGAACCCTTTTTAGAGTGGGCGGGCTGCGGTGCTTCCGTACCCCTTACCGGCTTTGGTTACAATCTCTGGAAGGGAATCCAGGATGCGGTAGACCAGTACGGCTTTATTGGTCTGTTCAGGGGAGGCTTTACCATGGCGGCGGTGGGAACCTCCGCCGCGCTGATTCTGGCATATATTGCCTCCCTGCTGTTTCAGCCCAAGATGGTCAAGTAATTAAATCCCAAACACAATGAATAATCCGAGCAGTTTCCTGAGATAGGATACAAACGGGGATTGTGTATCGGCAGGAGGCGCTTCCGTTGTAGGCGTCTCCGTGTTTGGCGTCTCCGTAGAAGGCTGCTCTGTCCCCGGATCCGGCGGCACATCACCGGATTTCTTAAAGGTTGCAGTCACTGAATGGTTTTGCGACACATTTTTAAAGGTGAACTTTTTAATTGCACCCTTGCTTTCTCCGTCTACAGTTACGTCCTTCACTGCATATCCTGGATCCGGCGTGATATGAATTACGACCTTTTCTCCGATAGAAACACTCTGGCTCGGCGTTATCGTTCCGCCTGCACCGATAACGGAGGTGGATATCACATAGGTGGAATCCTTTGTGTGCAGCTTACATTTCTTTTCCAGAAAATCATTTCCCGGATGTAAATTTAAATCCAGACCTTCTACTTCTGTCAGCGTAATCTTGCCGTCTTCATCAGAATAAGTGACCTTTATCGTATCTGGACAGAATTCAGTAGCCGGCAGCAGAGATTCTGTACAAATTGTAATCTGCTTGTGGATATCGCAGGTTTTGCCGGGGCGGCTGTCCTTTGTTCCGTAGTCTGTAGCAGTTGGGCAGACGCCTTTAATCGGTATCATACCGGATTCCTGGCAGACGGTGACGGAGGTAATACCCGACGGTTTGTCAAAATCAACGGCGGTGCTTTGTCCCTCTGCCTCAATGACTGCGTCCATTATCTTCGCCCACATGGTTTTATGGTATGCCGGGTCATTATTAAACTCGGTGTTAACGTCATAGCCCATCCATACGGAGGCAGTGTAATAAGGTGTAAAGCCGCAGAACCAGAAATCATAGTTGTTGGAGGTGGTTCCGGTTTTGCCTGCCACCGGCATCTTGCTGGAAAGCTTTGCCTTTTTACCGGTACCACTGGTAATAACATCCTTCATTGCATCCGTAATCAGCCATGCGGTGGTCTCCTTCATAACACGTCTCGACTCCGGCGTGTTGTCCAGCAGAAGATTGCCGTCATGGTCCAAAACCTTTGTGTATAAAATCGGCTCCACATAGGTGCCGTTGTTGGCGATGGAAGCATAGGCTGCAGTCAGCTCCAGGTTGGTTACACCGTTTGTCAGGCCGCCAAGAGCAAGGGATTGGTTCTTATCGGAGATAATATCGCCATTGCTGTTAGTGAAGGAGTCCACCAGTGAGGTAAAGCCCATGTTTACAAGGTAATCATAAGATACCTGCGGAGTGACATCCGTGATAGTGCGAACAGCAATAATATTCATGGAATTGGTAATTGCCTCACGAAGCGTGCTTAAGCCCCTGTAGCCGGAATACCAGTTTTTCACAGGTCTGCCGTTGGCGTAATTGTATGGCTCATCCATGTAGGAATGTGCCAGAGATTTTCCGCCGGCATCAATCGCAGGGACAAAGGCAGCCAGTACCTTAAAGGTGGAACCAGGCTGTCTGGTGGACATGGTGGAGCGGTTCAGTGACAAATTGCCAACCTTCTTCCCGCGGCCGCCTACCAGCGCTTTTACCTCACCGGTATGCTGGTCCATGATAACATAGGAGGCCTGAGGCTGTATGGTAGTTTTAAAGGAATCTGCAATAAATGTGCCGCCCGTCTCTGCAAGCATGGCATCCTTGAATTCCTCTGCAGCCGCCCGGGCTGTTTCCTCGCTGGAATAAATCAGGTTGTATTTATCGTTTCCTGTTTTTTCTTTATAATATTTCAGAAGCCGGTTGCCGTCATAATTGAGCTGTTTAATGCCGTCCTCGGCATCCGCATCCTCTACAGCAATACTCAAAAGATATTCCAAGGCCACGCTGGTGCCGGAAGGATAATTAGAATCGTCATTTACAATATCGTCTGCAATTTTTTGAATGGTATCATCCTGTGTAATATAAATGCTCAAACCGCCGGAATAAATTGCGTTGTATGCCTGTGTCTCAGTGTAGCCGAGTTCCGTTACAAGACGTGTCCGCAAATCCGTAATCACGGCATCTATAAAATAGGTATTATAATCCTTTGCTTCCTCCGCCATCTGATAGGTGGACTGGATGCGGGAATATACATCATCCGAAATTGCGGTGTCATATTCGCTCTGGCTGATATATTCCTGCTTCAGCATCTTATCCAATACGCTTTGGCGACGTTTAATATTTTCCTCAGGAAATGCAACCGGGTCATACCTTGTCGGGTTCTGGGTAATGGCGGCAATCACCGCACACTCTGAAACGGTTAAATCTTTCATTTCTTTATTAAAATAAAGCTCAGTGGCCGCCTGCACACCGTAGGCGCCCTTGCCTAGATAAATCGTGTTCAGGTAATATTCCAGAATGGTTTCTTTTTGCATGGTCTTTTCCAACGCGACTGCCAGATACTGCTCCTGCACCTTACGCTGCACAGTCTGCAGCATAGTGGTTTCATCCAGGCCGACGTTGAATATCTGGTTTTTAATCAGCTGCTGGGTAATTGTACTTGCACCGGACTTCCTGCCGCCGGTGAGAATCGTAAAGGCAGCACGGCCGATACCCCGCACGTCAATACCGTTGTGGGTCCAGAACCGCTCATCCTCAATCGCAATAAAGGCGTTTCTCAGGTTTTCAGGAATGTCGTCATAATATGCATAAATGCGGTTGGACATGGATGTGGAAAGCGTGGTGATTTCCTTGCCGTCCTGATTGTATATGGTGGTCAGGAAACCTTCGGGAATCAAACTGTCGCTTGTGACATCCGGCAAATCATCCAAAATACCCTTAATCGCACCGAAGCCTGCGCCGATGCCTGCTACAATAATAAAGAGAATACCAACCAGAATCCCTTTAAAGAGGGAAACCGACAGCTTTCGTTTGCCTTTATTTACCTTTGAAACCAGCTGCTTTTTTTTCTTTCTGGTTCCTTGTTCATTATAGTTCATGAGAACCCCTCCATTTCGGGTGCAGCGATGTGATTTGTCTGCTGCTTTTCAACCCCTTTTAATACTGCCTTACAGTTGCAAGGCATCTGCATTTTTGCCGTATATATCCAAACTATGGGTAAGGATAGCGAAAACATAGAATGAAATGAAGAGAAAAAAAGTGATTTCATAGGTCCTTAAGAAAAAGGATGGGT